>JASFRE010000071.1:0-12596 GCA_050115055.1 Candidatus Eiseniibacteriota bacterium
GCACGTCGAGCGCACGGCGCGGGTGCCTGCCACCGGTCGTCCGTCCCCGACTCCGAACGAGATCCAGTCGACATTCCGCAGCGGCGTCCAGGCGTTCCTGCGCGGCATCCTCGCCGACGCCGAGCGTTACTTCGTCCTGACCCTGAAGCGCGATCCGGAGCACGTCGCGGCACGCATCAACCTCGGCCTGGTCTACGACCGGCGCGGCGACCGCGACGCGGCGCTCCGCGAGCTGCGGACCGCGGCGCGTCTCGATCGCTCGCGCCCCGAGGTCAGCCTGAACCTCGGAGCGATCCTGGCCGAGGCCGGCCGCGTCGCCGACGCGCTCGATTACCTGCAGCGCACGATCGAGCTGGATCCGGACTGTGTCGAGGCGCAGTTCAACCTCGGTCTCCTGCACTATCGCACCGGGCGATTCGACGAGGCGATGCGCTGCTTCGACGCCGCCGCGGCGCTCGACGAGCAGCGCTTCGAGGTCCTCTTCTATCGCGGACTCATCCACTCGAAGCGCGGCAAGACCAATGAGTCGCTGGAGCTGCTCGAGCGCTGCCAGCAGCTCGCGCCGCGCCACGGGGCGACCCTCTACCATCTCGGAGTCGCCTACTGCCGGGCCGACCGCTTCGAGGAGGGGATCCGCGCGCTCGAGACCGCCGCACAGATCCTGTCCGGCAACCCGCGCGTCTTCTACTACCTCGGCATCGCCTACGATCGCTCGGGCCGGGCCCAGGAGGCGGCAGGCGCGTTTCGCCGGGCCGGTGAGCTCCGCACGCAGTCATCGCGGACCGCCGACCGGCTGGACTGAGCGCGCGTGAACGCCACGCCGCCGCCATCCGGGTCGCGTGCCGGGACGCCTTCCGGCGCGTCCGCTGCCTCGCCGATCGAGCAGGCCATCCGCGCTGCCCCCACCCGGCGCGGGCGCGGTGCCTTCGTGCCCTTCCTCACCGCCGGCCATCCGTCGCCGGCGGCGACCGTCGAGCTCGCCCTGGCACTCGCCGAACTCGGCGCCGACGTGCTCGAGATCGGGATCCCGTTCTCCGACCCACTGGCCGACGGACCGGTCATCCAGCGGAGCTCGCAGCAGGCGCTCGATGCCGGCATGACACCGGCGGGGGCGCTCGAGCTGGTGGCCAGCATCACCGCCGCCTGCGAGGTGCCGGTGGTGCTCATGACCTACCTGAATCCCATCGAGCATCTGGCCGGCGGGCTGGCCGCGGCGGCGCGCCAGGCCGGTGTTGCCGGTCTGCTCGTCACCGACCTGCCGTTCGATCAGGGCGATCCGCTCTGGCAGGAGATCGCCGCGGCGGAGATCGACCCGATCCTGCTCGTCAGCCCGACGACGCCGCTCGAGCGCGCCCGGGCACTGGCCGCACGGGGCCGCGGCTTTCTGTACTGCGTGACACGCATGGGCGTGACGGGGGGTGGCGAGGTCGAGACCGCGGCGATCGCCGCCCGGGTGGCCGCCATCCACGAGGTGAGCCGGCTGCCGGTGCTGCTCGGCTTCGGCATTGCCACCGCGGACGATGCGGAGCATCTCGGTCGGCTGGCCGATGGCGTGGTCGTCGGCAGCGCCCTGGTGACCTGCGCGGCGGATCCCGAGGATCCGCTGGGGGCCGTGACGCGGCGCGCCCGGGAGATCGTGGGCGGCCTCGAACGAGGTTTCGAGGCAGCTCGAAGTCACGGCTGATATCCGTTGTCAGCGGGTGTCTTGGGCGCAGTGGGTGACGGCTCCTGGGGGGCTCATGCCGTCGATCATCGATCACGTGCTGCTGGGCATCGTCCAGGGCCTGACCGAACTCCTGCCGATCTCGAGCTCCGGACATCTGGTGCTCTGCAAGCACCTGCTGGGCGTCGACAGCCCCGGGTTGCTGCTCGAGATCGTGCTGCACCTCGGGACCCTGGTGGCGGTCTGCTGGGCCTTCCGGCAGGACCTGGCCCGGGTCGTGAGCGGGCTCCTGGGGCGCGACGCGGACGGCCGTCGCCTGGGCGGCTGCCTCGTCCTGGCGACGCTGCCGGTGGTGGTGCTCGGCGTGCCCCTCAAGTCGACCGTGGAGAACGCGTTCCAGTCGCCGGCGATGGCGGCGGCGATGCTCCTCGTCACCGGCGTCATGCTGCTCAGCACGCGTGCCGTCCGCGATGCCCGTCAACCCCTGGGCTGGCGCCGGGCCCTGGTCATGGGGCTCGCACAGGTGGTGGCGCTCCTGCCCGGTATCTCGCGCTCCGGAACCACGATCACCGCCGGCATCTGGAGTCGCCTGGAACGTCGGCAGGCGGCACGCTTCTCTTTCCTCATGTCGATTCCGGCCGTCCTCGGTGCGGCGCTCGTCGAGGTCGTCGACCTCGAGCCGTCGAGCCTGGCGGCGAGCGATGCGGCCGGGCTGTCGGCCGGCTTCCTCGCATCGGTGGTGGCGAGTTTCGCCGCCATTCACCTGCTCTTCAAGCTGATCGACCGTAATCGCTTCGAGTGGTTCGGGATCTACTGCCTCGTCGTGGGCGCCCTGACGCTCGTCCTGCTCGGGCGTGCGTGAGGGATGTCGATGCGACACGTGCGTCGCACGGCCGTCCGTGTGGCATGGTGTGCGCGCGTCGTCGTATGGTGAACGTGTCGCTGCACGCGCACGCGCGCGTCCGTTGACGGCCTGTCGGGGTGGTGCTAGGTTACGGATCGCGCGTGGTGACTCGTGGTGTTCGATGAGGCTCTGGAGGGTGGCTCGATGACCAGTGCGACCTCGGGTGTCACGGCGAGTGCAGCGACCACGCCCGGCACCACGTCGCACCTGCACCTGCCCCTCCTGGCGTCGCTGTGTGGCACGATCGCCGATCTGCTCCCGGCAGCGGCCCTCGCCGTCGATCCACAGGGCACGATCGTCATGTGCAACGACGCCGCGGCGAAGCTGCTGGCGCTCGAGGCGGCGGAGCTCACCGGCAGGACGCTGATCGATGCGCTCGGCCTGGACGGGGACTTCGAGGCGACCCTCGAACGCACCCTGACGGGCGACGGCCAGGCGCTGACCATCCCGCTACCGACCGACGAGCCCACGCAGGTGACCCTCTCGATCCTGCCGTGTCGCCTGCCGGGCGCGACGCCGGCGCGGCGCTCGGCGGCGCGTGCTCCTAGAACGACACGGGCAACGACTCAGGCACCACCGGCCGACGATGCGCCGTCCCCCTCACCGGCAACCCCACGGGGCGCGCTGATCCTCATCGAGAGCCAGCGGACGTCGAGTGCAGAAGACGACGCCACCGGTCGGCTCGCCGCCATCGGCCAGCTCTCGGCCGGCGTGGCGCACGAGATCCGCAACCCGCTGTCCGGCATCGGCACCAACGCGCAGGTCCTCCGCCGGCGCTTCGAGGACGACGATCCGCGCACGCGCTTCGTCGACTTCATCCTCGAGGAGGTCAAGCGTCTCGACAAGATCATCGAGGACCTGCTGCTGTTCGCGCGGCCCTCCGAGCCGCGTATGGTGGCACACGATCTGCGCGAGTCGATCGACAAGGTGCTGATGCAGGCGCGCGGGCGCATCGACGAGGCGGGCATCGACGTCGCGGTCGAGATCGAGGGCGAGCCGCGGCGTGCGTGGGTCGACCCGGATCAGGTCGCCCAGGTGCTGCTCAACCTCGTCCTCAACGCATTACCGGCCATGCCCGACGGCGGTCGCCTGACACTCAGGCTGCGCGAGATCGCCAAGTTCGGACCGGTCGTCGGCGCCGCCGGGCGGCGCGCGGGCGATCGCGGTTCCCAGGCCCCCAAGCGCCAGTTCCTGGAGATCGTCGTCCAGGACAGCGGTGTCGGGATCGCCGAGGCCGATCTCCCCAAGCTCTTCGAACCGTTCTTCACGACCCGGCCGAGCGGTACCGGTCTCGGTCTGTCGACCTGTCAGGCCCTGATTCGCCAGCAGGGCGGGGCGATCAGCGTCGAGAGCGAGCTGGGCCGTGGAACGGCCGTCACTGTTCTCATTCCGGTGGAGAAGCGCCGTGCACCTCGATAGCGAGACCGAACGCGATCAGCGGCAGGACGAGTCGACCGCCGGCGGCCCGGCGGGCGTGATCCTCACCGTCGACGATGAGGAGGCGATGCGGGCGGCTCTGGCCGACGAGCTGCGCGCGCAGGGCCACACGGTGCACGAGGCGGCCAGCGCCGACCAGGCGCGCGAGGTGTTCCAGCGCGAGCTCATCGACCTGGTCATGCTCGACCTCCGGCTCGGCGCCGACAGCGGGCTCGATCTGCTGCGCGAGTTCAAGGCCGAACGGCCCGAGGTGGCGGTGATCATGCTGACCGCCTACGGGGCCGTGGAGGCCGCCGTCGAGGCGACCAAGCTCGGCGCCTACGACTTCGTCACCAAGCCGTTCGACTTCGCCAAGCTGCTGGTCGAGGTCAAGAACGCCATGCAGGACTCGGCGCTGCAGGAGGAGGTGCGCTATCACCGACGTCGCCAGCGGCCACGCTTCGAAAACGAGGTGGTGCTGGGACGCAGCCCGGCGATGCGCGAGATCCTGGCCCTGGTCGACAAGGTCGCCCCGAGCACGTCGACGCCGATCCTGATCCTCGGCGAGACCGGCGCCGGCAAGGAGGTCATCGCCCGGGCGCTCCACTGGCGGAGCTCCCAGTCGGACGGACCCTTCGTCGACGTCAACTGCAGCTCGATCCCGAACGAGCTGCTCGAGAGCGAGCTCTTCGGGCACGAGAAGGGGTCGTTCACCTCGGCGGACCGCACGAAGAAGGGCCTGTTCGAGATCGCCCACGGCGGCACGCTCTTTCTCGACGAGATCGGAGAGATGTCGATGGCGCTGCAGGCGAAGCTGCTGCGCGTGCTCGAGAACAAGCGTTTCCGCCGGGTCGGTGGCACGCAGGACCTGAAGGTCGCGGTGCGCGTCGTCGCCGCCACGAACAAGAACCTGAGCGAGCGCATCCGGGAGGGCAGCTTCCGGGAAGATCTCTACTACCGCCTGGCGGTCATGCGTCTCGAGATCCCGCCGCTGCGCGATCGCATGGAGGACCTCGACGAGCTGGTGGCCGGTCTCCTGGCGCGTCTCGGGCGCGAGCTGGGCCGCCGGGTGCAGGGCGTCGACGAGCCGGCGATGGCGCTCTTCCGCGCCTATGGCTGGCCCGGCAACGTCCGTGAGCTCAGGAACGTCCTCGAGCGCGCCATCCTGCTGTCCGACGACGGTCTGATCGGGGTCGAGAGCCTGCCGAGCGAGCTCAGCCAGGGGAGTGAGGGGGCGGGCGGTGGCGAGGGAGCCGAGCGGCGCTACAAGGGGCCGGTGCCGACCATGGCCGAGGCGGAGCGGGACGCGATCGAGGTGGCGCTCAGGTACACGGGTCACAACAAGACGCGCGCCGCCGAGCTGCTCAGGATCTCGCGACAGACGCTGCGCAGCAAGGTCCGTCAGTACGGGATCGAGGACGTGCCGCGCACGCGCACGCGCGGCGCCGCGGAGCGCCCACCGGCCCAGTCGACCTGAACCGCGGGCAGTGGCGCCGCCGGACCTGGCCCCGTGCGATCCCGCGACGGCCTGAGGCCCCTCCCGGCGCGGCGGCATCATTCCGCTCCAGTTGTCGCCACGCTCGACGATAACCTCCTGATTCGAGACCGGCCACCGATCGGCGCTGGCTGCTGACCGGCACCCAGTGCCTCGCCCACGATCGTGCCCCCTGCACGCTGCCGCTGCCATCTGGACGCATTTTGCACGCCTCCGTCAGCGCAGCGGACGGTCTCCGACCACCCCGTGCCGTCGCCGGGCGTGGGGGCCTTGCCCCGAACCCCGTCACCGTCCCCTGCGGGCGCCCCGGGTGGCTCCTCGACGCGAGCCGAGCTCGTTGGGGGAGTGGGCCTTATGGCGCCATCCCGGTGGCGGCGCCGGGCCGCCCGGCGCCTCCCGACCCGCCGACCGGACCCCGGGCATGGAGCTTGCTGAGCCATCGGCCCCGACGTCGTGGCCGCACGCGCGTCGGGTCGGGCTGGACGGCGGCCGTCCAGCCACTGGTCAGCCTGCGAGCAACGGGGAGGGGTGCCGGTGACCCATTGGGTGCTCATCGTCGATGACGAGAAGGCAACGGCCTGGGCTCTCGCCGAGAGCCTGCGCGAGGACGGTTACGAGACCGCCATCGCCCACTCCTGCGGCGAGGCCAGTGCCAGGCTCGGCGAACGCTCATTCGACCTCGTGATCACCGACATCCGGCTGCCCGATCGTAGCGGCCTCGAGCTGCTCGAGGAGCTCGCCGCTTCGCCGACCGCCCCACCGGCGATCGTCGTCAGCGCCTTCGGCGGTGGGGATGTCGAGACGGTGATCGGACGGCTCGGCGCGCATGCCTTCTTCCAGAAACCCTTCGACGTCGATGCGGTGAAGCAGGTGGTCGCCGTCCTGCTCGCCGTGCCCGTTCCCCCCGGTGCGTGTGTCGATCCGGCGGCCCCTGGCCAGAAGGTGTAGCGGTGGAGACGATGGCGACCCAGACCCTCATGGAACGGCAGTCGGTGAGCAAGGATGGCGAGCTCCACGGAGCGCCGGTGGACCCGGCGGGCCGCGAGCGTATCGCCGAGCAGGTGATCCAGAAGTACTCGCCGCTGGTCAAGTACGTCGTCGACAAGATCTCGGCCACCTTGCCGAAGACGGTCGATCTCGACGATCTCAGGAGCTCGGCGGTCATCGGCCTGTACGACGCCTGGGAGAAGTTCGACGAGAGCCGCGGCACCAAGTTCGAGACCTACGCGGTCTGGCGCATCCGCGGGGCGGTGCTCGACGAGCTCAGGGCCCTCGACTGGGCGTCGCGCACCACCCGACGCAAGGCGCGCCGGGTCGAGGAGGTGAGCCGCACGCTCGAGCAGAAGCTGGGGCGGCAGGCGAGCGATGCCGAGGTTGCCGAGGCGCTCGGCCTCCGGCACGACGAGTTCTTCCGACTGCACGACGAGGTGCAGAATGCCGTTCACCTGTCCCTCGAGCGGCCACAGTCGAACGACGAGTCCTCCGATCTGATGGGACTCGGCGACGCCCTGGAGGTGGAGAACGATGCCGATCTGCTCGAGTCACTCGAGCTCGAAGAGGCGCGTGCGATCCTCCTGGGAGCGATCAACTTCCTCCCCGAACAGGAGCGACTGGTCGTCGCCCTCTACTACTACGAGGAGCTCACGCTGAAGGAGATCGGCGAGGTCCTCGGCATCTCGGAGTCACGCGTCTCCCAGGTGCACACGAAGGCGATCCGCAGGATGCGCCGTCGGCTGCCCGAGCTGGGCATCTGATCTCCGAGTTCGGGTTGACGCGCGCGGTCCAGGGAGCACGGGTCGCCCGTCACGCCGCCCCACCAGGTCCAGCCCCCGCGGCGCTCGCCGGTGACGCCGCGATCCCAGGAAGGAGCCAGAGGAGCATGGCGCGCAGGAACGGACGTGGTTCGAAGAGCCTCGCCGAGACCATCACCCAGTTCGAGCGCACGCAGATGCGGCTGTTGAAGGCCGTCGAGGAGGCGCAGATCCTGACCGGTCGCGAGGCCGAACGGCTGTCGAAGCGCTTCGAGAAATCGACCGCCCAGAAGCGCTCGTCCGACGTGCTGGCGGCGGCCATCCACATGAACAAGCTGCTCTGTGCCTCGCTGCGCGAACGGCCGGCCGACGAGGCCGTGCGCCGCGGCGGCGAGCTCGACGTCCTGAGCGAGATCTCCTCGGTGCTGCGCACGGCCGAGGACCCGCAGTCGAGTCTCGAGCGGCTGCTCGAGCTATGCGGCGAGCTGGTGCCGTTCGACCAGGCAAGCGTCTTCCTCCTCGACCAGGAGGCCGGGGCGCTCCGTCCGGTCGCGGTCCAGGGCGGCGTGGTCGACCTCATTCCCGGCGTCGAGTTCGAGATGGGGAGCGGCTTCTCGGCCTGGGTGGCGAGCCGGCAGCGACCGATCCTGCTGACCGACCTGCAGCGACCGGCACCCGAGGGCGAGACCCCGCTCAGGAGCTTCATCTCGGCGCCCATCATCGTGCAGGGAGAGCTGATGGGCGTCATCAACCTCGGTCACTCGCAGCCGCGCGCCTTCGACGACGACCACCTGCGACTCCTCGTCATCATCGCCGGACAGCTCGCCGCCACCCTGACGCGCGTCGTCGCCGAGCGCCTGCTCGGCCGTCTGGCCGCCAACGACCCGCTCACCGGCGTGCTCACCGATCGCTTCCTCGGCGAGCGTCTCGACCAGGAGATCGAGCGCAGCCGCCGCTACGGCGATGCGCTGACCCTGAGCCTCTTCAAGATCTGTGACTTCGAGGCGTTCACCGAGCAGCACGGCACCAAGCTGGCGAGCCAGGTGCTGGCCGAGCTCGGCGGCCTGGTGCGACGCTCGGTCCGCGCCTGCGACCCGGTCGGACGGGTCGGTGACGACGAGATCGCGGTGCTCTTCGTCCACACGGCGATCCCCGACGCGCGGGCCGCCGCCGGGCGTGTCAGCCGGGCCATCGCGGCTCACAGCTTCCCGCGGCGCAAGCGCCTGCGCGTCGAGCAGGCTCTCGCCGCCTTCCCCGAGGGTGGCGAGGATCTCCAGGGCCTGATCGCCACCGCGCGCCGGCGGCTCGCCGCCGGCGAGTCACCGGCCATGGTGTCGCCGGTCCTGCGACAGGTGCTGGCGGCATGAACGGAAGGGAGACCGCTCGCATGGAAGGCAGCGACGCGAAGACCGTGCCCGGTCCGGCACGCGTGCTGGTGGTCGATGACGAGCCCGACATCTGCCGGATCCTCGTCGACTGGCTCAAACCCCGCGGGTACGAGGTCGAGACGACCGGCGATGCCGAGTCGGCCCTCGAACGTCTGGCGCGGGGGGGGATCGAGGCGGTGCTCGTCGATCTGCACCTGCCGGGACGTGACGGGCTCGAGCTCGCCGAGGAAGCACGCCGTCTCGACGGTGACCTCGCGATCCTCATCATGACCGGTTTCGGCACCATGGACTCGGCCATCGAGGCCCTCAGGCATCAGGCCGACGACTACCTGCAGAAGCCCTTCGACCTGCAGGCGCTCGTGCACGCGCTCGATCACTCGCTCGAACGGCGACGCCTCGAGCAGGAGAACCGCCGCCTGGTCGGCGAGCTGCGGGCCGCGAACGCCGATCTGGATCGCCGGGTGGAGCAGAAGACGCGGACGCTCCAGACCCTGCTCGACATCACGCGCGAGCTGACCGGCACCCTCGAGCTCGAGAACGTCCTCAGCTACATCGCCGAGCAGGCTCGCGAGCTGCTCGGGGCGCGCGCCGCGCTGCTGCACCTGCGCCACGGGGACACCTACCCGCGCGAGGTCTCGACCGGTGTCGATCCGCATCGCGAGCCGCGCGTCGTACAGGCGGTCGCCGAGATCGTCCTGCGGGTGGCGTCGAGCCGGCGCCCGTGGCGCGCGGACGGCGGCGTGTCGGTGCTGCGGTCGGTGCTCGCCGTGCCGCTGACCCGCGAGGGTAGCGCCATCGGAGTGCTGGTCCTCATCGACCGCATGACCGGGGAGGGTTTCGACGACGAGCAGGAGGCGCTCGCCTCCGGCTTCGCGACCCACGCCGCGGTCGCCATCCGCAACGCGCAGATCTACGAGGAGACCAAGCGCCTCGACCGGCTGCAGTCGTCGTTCATCGCCGCCATCTCCCACGAGCTGCGCACACCCCTCACGTCGATGAAGGCGCCGCTCGAGATCCTCAACTCACGCTACGGCGGGGCGCTCAACGAGGCCGGCCAGCAGCTGCTCAAGATCTGTCTGAGCTCGGCCGAGCGGCTCGAGGACCTGATCGAGCTCATCCTGTTCTCTGCCGAGTCGGGAGAGGAGCTCGATCCGGGCCAGTTCGAGGTGATCGGGGTGGACGAGCTGGTCCACGAGGCGGTGGATCGCATCGAGGGTGTCGCCGCGCACAAGGAGGTGCCGATCGAGGTCACGGCGACCGATGCGACGGCCACGGTCTTCGGCTATCACCGCGGGCTGGTGCGGGTGCTCGTCTGCCTGCTGTCGAACGCCGTCAAGTTCTCAGAGCGCGGTCAGCGGGTCCACCTGCGGACCGAGAGCGACGGTGAGCGCGTGGCGATCCACGTCGTCGACGAGGGCGTCGGCATCGACCCGGACGATCAGCCGCTCATCTTCCGGCGCTTCGCGCAGCTCGATGGCTCGCTCACCAAGCGGCACCCCGGCACCGGCCTCGGCCTGTCGGTGGCGCGGGCGCTGGTCGAGCAGCACGGCGGCGAGATCCGCGTCACCAGCCGCATCGGATCCGGCAGCCAGTTCTCGATCGACCTGCCCCAGCATGTCGCCGACCGGGTTCCGGTGCCGAGCGAGGGCGAGGGCGAGGGCGAGGGGAACGACGGCGACGACGTCGACGTGTCGGCGGCGTAGAGCGGTCCGGCGTCAGGCCCCCGGCGCCATGCGCCGGGGCGCTCGCCGCGGTCAGTAGGCGATCTCGACGCCGACGCGGCCGACCAGTCCACGGGCGCGCGCGCCACGGACGTGGGCGGCGTTCCGCACCCAGGCAGGGCCGATCTCGACCAGCGCCTCGAGGTGCCGGTGCGGACGGTAGCGCGCGCGGCCCAGGAGGTGCCACTGGCGCTCGACGACGCCCGACAGCCGGCCCGTGTCGACGTCGCGCGCGGCCGGATCCTCGGGGTCCCAGAAGTCGCCGAGCCGGCTCTCACCGCGGTCCTGACGCACCACCGTCCCCCCGAGCGTCCACGCCCGATCCAGGACCCAGTCGGCCCAGACCGCCACGTGGCGGCTGTCCGGTCCGAGGGGATAGCCGAGCGGCACGCCCTCGTGCACGAAGTCGGCGCCGTAGAACACCGAGTAGACATGCCGCCAGACCCGCGTCCACTCGGCGCGCAGCCGGAGCTCGCGCTGCGCCAGCGTCCGGACATGCAGGACGCCGAGCTGGTAGGCCAGGCGGGTCGGCGTGTCGCGATCGGCAGTCCCCAGATCATCCAGCAGGAACTCGCCGTAGAGCAGCGTGCCGTCGCCGGCCCGCCAGCTCGCGTCGAGGTCCCAGATGACGTTGTTCCGCACGCGCGAGTCGGAGGCACGATCGTCCTGGTCGCGCTCCAGCAGGCGCCCGACCAGCGTGTACGGGACGATGCCGACCAGGTAGAGCGGCTCGAGGCCGGAGTCGTAACGCGCCCCCTCGGCGAAACCGATGCGCAGTCGCGGGTGGATCTGCCAGTCGAGGCGATGGAAGGCGACGTAGCGGCTCTCGACGGCCGACAGCACGCCGTTCACGATGGTTGCTGCGAAGCGTCCGTCGAGGAACTCGCTGGTCACCCGCAGCTGGGTGAACGGGCGGGCGGTGCGCGACAGGAGCAGTCCGCCACTCAGCCCCGGTCCCCACGCCAGCCGGTCGCGCCCGAAGGTCAGCTCGGCGTAGCGTGTGTCCAGTGCCGCGTAGACCCGGTCCTCGTAGAGGATGACGTCGGTGTCGGCGATGAGCGGATCGGCGAAGGCGCGCCCGCCCTCGACGTCGGCGACGTAAAGCTCCTGGAAGACGTAGAAACCTGGCCACACGGTCAGCCCGCAGCGCAGACCGGCGCGGGTCGAGTCGGTACGGACGAAGCCGCGTCGCGGCGCGGCCTCCGCCTGGAAGCGGGCGAAGGCCTCGACGCGGAAGCGCCCGTCGTCTCCATCGAGCTCGATGAGCGCCTGGCGTCGGTGGACGCCGGCGTGCAGGAGGTCGTGGAGCTCCGGCGCCAGCTCCGCGCGCAGGCGATGCGATGCGGGGCCGGCGGCGGGCAGCGTGGCGACCCGTCGCGCCAGCGCCGTCCGGGAGAGCGGCCGCGCCTGCAGTCCTGGCCAGGCGATGGCACCGCGGGCCGCCAGCGCCGCGAGCTCCTCGTGAATCGGACTGGCGACGGTGAGGGCGACCGGGGGAGCCGATGGCGGGGCGTCAGCCGCGGCCTGGCGCCCGCCGGTGGGGTCGGCCGGCTCGTTGCCAGGCCCGGCGAGCGCCGCCCCGCCCGCACCGCTGGCCACCAGCACCGTCACGAGCACGAGCGACCGGAACCGTCGACTGGGCAGCTGGTTCATGGTCGTACCGGGGTCGGGAGAGCGGCCGGCCGCAGCGGCGCCGGCCGGGGGCCAGGCGTCCGTGGAATGGACCGCAGTCTGCCACGTACGGTCAGGACGAGCAAGCCGCGGGGGAGTGGCGCCACGTCCCGGCGCCGCGGTCGCGGTCGTCGCGGCGCGCGCCGGCCGCGTTGACCGTGCGTCGAGGCGCGTGCTAGCGTGCGCCTCGCTCCACCTGCCCGATGATGGACCCTCCGGGGCGACCAGCCCGTCGCATTCGGGACCGGTCGGCGGCCGTCGCGCCGGTGGCGGACCAGGGAGTTGATCATGCTGACCCGGAAGCTCACGCCCCTGCCCTCGATCGCGCTCCTCGCGCTCGGTCTTGTCGCCGCCGTCCCGCTCGGGGCCCCGGCGGCTGCCGCTCGCGAGATGGCGGTGACCGTCTACAACCAGGACCTGGCGGTGGTCCGCGACACGCGCGAGGTCGAGCTGCGCGCCGGCCGCACGGAGCTGCGTTTCTCCGACGTCGCGGCGCGCATCGATCCGACCTCGGTCCACCTCGCTGGACCGCTCGAGGTGCTCGAGCAGAACTTCTCCTACGATCTGGCCAGCGCCGACACCATCCT
>JASFRE010000072.1:0-12574 GCA_050115055.1 Candidatus Eiseniibacteriota bacterium
GCTCGACCGCCTGGCGTAGCTTCTCTCCGTCTCGCTCCTTGAGATCGTAGGTGACCCGTACCGCCGGCTTCCGGAAGGTGACCAGCCGGCCGAGATCGATGGGCGTGGCGATCACCACGACGTCGCAGTCGATCGCGTCGACCGAGCGCTGGAGATCGGCGATCTGCTCCTCGCCATAACCGAGCGCCGGCAGCACCGGCCCCAGGTCCGGGTACTTCTCGAACGCGTCCTTGATCCTGCCGACGACGTGGGGCCGCGGATCGATGATCTCGCCCACCCCGTGACGGCGCGCGGCGACGACGCCGGCCCCGTAGCGCATGCCGCCGTGGGTGAGGGTCGGCCCGTCCTCGATGACCAGCGCCCGCTTGCCCCGGATTGCCCCGGCATCGCTGATCTGGAGCGGCGACTCGGCCTCGACGATCGTGGCCCGGGGGTTGACCCTGGCCACGTTCCCCCGCACCGTGGCGATCCCGTCAGCCTCGGCCGAGTCGACCTTGTTGACCACGATGACGTCGGCGAGGCGCGTGTTGACCGCACCCGGGTAGTACGTGAGCTCGTGGCCCGGGCGATGCGGGTCGACGACGGTGATGGTGAGATCGGGCCGCAGGAAGGCGAAGTCGTTGTTACCTCCGTCCCACAGGATGAGGTCGCACTCGCCAGCCGCCTGCTCGAAGATGGCGCCGTAGTCGACGCCGGCATACACGATGTTGCCGATCTGGATGTGCGGCTCGTACTCCTCGCGTTCCTCGATCGTGCATCGGTGCTTGTCCATGTCCTCGAGGGTCGCGAAGCGCTGCACGCGCTGGCGATCGAGGTCCCCGTAGGGCATCGGGTGACGGACCACGACGACGCGCTTGCCGTGATCGCGCAGGACCCTCGAGACGTAGCGCGTGGTCTGGCTCTTGCCGCATCCGGTGCGCGCCGCCACCACGGCGATCGCCGGCACCGGGACGTCGATCATCGTCCGGTCCGGACCGAGCAGGCGGAAGTCGGCGCCCAGGGCGTTGACGCGCGCCGAGACATCGGCCAGGTAGGCGTGCGACACGTCGGAGTAGGCGAACACCACCTCGCGCACCGCATGCTCGGCGGCGACGCGCTCGAGATCGTCCTCGGGGATGATCGGGATTCCGTCCGGATAGAGCGGGCCGGCCAGCGAAGGCGGGTAGACGCGCTCGTCGATGCCGGGAATCTGCGTGGCGGTGAACGCCACCACACGATGCAACGGGTCACTGCGGAAGGCCGTATTGAAGTTGTGAAAGTCGCGGCCCCCCGCGCCCATGATGATGGTCTTGATCGGTTCCATGGTTCGACAGGTCCATGTGGTGCGATCCCGGACGGGATCACGGTGACTGGTCTCGCCGGTCGATCGGAACGGGATCTGGGGAGAGGTGGCCACCGGCCCTGGGACGGAAACGGCCCGCCACGCAGTGGACGGGCGCGAGGTGGTCTCGGTGGGACGCTCGGCATCCTCGCCGCCGCCGGCCTCGTACCCCGGTCCGAGCGGACGACCCGGGGCACCCTAGCACCGCCCCCTGGGAGCGTCAAGGCAGCGAACGCGAGGAGACGAGCACAATGCGCATCCTGGTCATCGGTGGGACACGCTTCATCGGCCCCCGGGTGATCGACGCCCTCGTCGACGCCGGTCACGCGGTGACCATCCTGCATCGCGGCCGGACCGCCCCCGCGCCCGCCGCCGGCGTCGGCGAGATCCGTCTCGACCGGCAGCGGCTGGCGGAGGGTGCCGGAGCCATCCGGCAACTCGCGCCCGAGGTGGTGATCGACATGATCCCGCTCGGCGAGCGCGACGCCGAGGAGCTGGTGCGCGTGCTGCGCGGCGTCGCCGGACGGGTCGTGGCGGTGAGCAGCGCCGACGTCTATCTGGCCTACGGGCGCCTGCACGGCACCGAGCCCGGCCCGCCGGTCCCGGCCCCGATGGACGAGGAGGCGCCGCTCCGCACGCGCCTCTACCCCTACCGGGGCGCCACGCCACGCGCCGCCGACGATCCGCAGCGCCGCCTCGACGACTACGATAAGATCCTGGTCGAGCGCGTCGTGCTCGGCGAGCCGGAGCTGCCGGGCACCGTGCTCCGGCTGCCCATGGTCTACGGGCCGGGCGACTACCAGCACCGGACCTACGACTATGTGAGGCGCATGGACGACGACCGGCCGGCCATCCTGCTCGAGCGCGGTGTCGCGGCCTGGCGCCTGCCGCGCGGTTACGTCGAGGACGTGGCGGGCGCGATCGCGCTGGCCGCCACGCGGCCCGAGGCGGCGGGGCGCATTTACAATGTCTGCGAGGAAAGGGCGCTGACCGAGCGCCAGTGGGTCGAGGCGATCGCGGCGGCGGCCGGCTGGCGGGGCCGCGTCGTCGTGGTCGAGCGCGACGGACTGCCAGACAGCCTGCGCAGCACCGACCGCACCGACCAGCACCTGGCCTGCACCTCGGCCCGCATCCGGCGGGAGCTCGGTTACGTCGAGCAGACCGACCGCCGGCAGGCGCTCGAGCGGACGATCGCCTGGGAGCGCACGCACCCACCGCAGCCGATCGATCCGGCGCGCTTCGACTACGCGGCCGAGGACGCGGTGGTCGCGCGCCTCGGCGTCTGACGGACGCCGGGCATTCCCGGGGCCGCACCGTGCGGTCAGGGCAGCCGGCGGATGCGCTCGATGAGGGCGCTGGTCGAGCAGCCCGCGCGGTAGCGCAGGCGCTCCACCCGGCCGCCGGCCGCCTCGACCGTGTCGCGACCGACGATCCCGTCGAGCGCGTAGTCGGCCCCCTTCACCAGCACGTCCGGCACCAGGGCGGCGATCAGCGCCGCCGGCGTCTCCTCGCCGAACGGCACCACGAAATCGACCGAGCGCAGCGCGGCGAGGACGGCGGCGCGATCCTCCCATGCCACCAGCGGCCGCCCCTCCCCCTTCAGCCGCCGCACCGACGCGTCGTCGTTCAGCCCGACGACGAGTGCGTCGCCGAGCGCCCGGGCCGCCGCCAGGGACTCGACGTGGCCGCGGTGGAGAAGATCGAAGCAGCCGTTGGTGAAGACGACGACGCGTGCGGCGTCGCGCAGCGCGGCGCGGCGCACCACCATGGCGGCGCGGTCGAGGATCTCACCGGTGGGCGGCATCATGGGCGCTCCGGTCGGCCGGTACGGCGGGCGCGCGAATCGAGCCGCGGATCGCCTCGATTGTGGTCGTGGCGGTGCCGATCTCCAGGATGACGCGGCTGGCGGCGTGGTTGGAGATGGCGGCGGCGAGCCGGTGCGAGGCGCCCGCTGCCAGGGCGACGGCGTAGGCACTCACCACCGTGTCACCGGCACCGGTGACGTCGTAGACCTCCTGCGCCACGGCCGGGAAGTGAGTGTGCCGGCCACCGGGCTCGAACAGCGACATGCCGCGCTCGCCGCGCGTCACCAGTACGGCTGGCGCGCCGAGCCGTTCGAGCAACCCGAAGCCGACCGTCTCGAGCGACGCCTGGTCGGTGACGCGGTGTCCCATGGCGTTGCCGGCCTCGAGCAGGTTGGGCGTCAGCACGCTGACCGGGCGGTAGCTGTCGAAGTGCGACTCCTTGGGGTCGACGCAGACCGGCACACCGGCGGCCGCGCAGCGCGCGAGCACCTCGACCAGCAGCGGGCCGGTGATGGCGCCCTTGCCGTAGTCGGAGATCACCAGGGCACCGGCGTCCGCCAGCCGGGACTCGAGCTGCGCGAGCAGACCGCCGGCCACCTCCGACCCGATGTCGGCCACCGCCTCCTGATCGACGCGCACCACCTGCTGGTGATGGGCCACGACGCGGGTCTTCAATGTGGTCGGGCGCGATCGATCGGCGACCAGCCAGCGATCCTCGATCGCCGCGGCGCGCATCGCCGCCCGCAGCTCGGCCGCCCCCGCATCCTCCCCCACGACGCCGAGCAACGATGCCCGCGCCCCCAGGGCCTCGACGTTGGCGGCGACGTTCGCCGCCCCGCCGAGCCGGACGCTCTCGCGATCGACCTCGACCACCGGCACCGGCGCCTCGGGCGAGATGCGCCGCACCGCCCCCCACAGGTAGCGATCGAGCATCACGTCGCCGAGCACGACGACGTGACGGCCGACGAAGCGGTCGAGAATGCGGTCGAGCTCGTCGGGCTCGGGGGTCCAGCTGGTCGCCACCATTCTGCCTCGACTCCACCAGCGTCGTGTGTTCGGGAATGCGCCGCATCCCCCGGTGGGACGCGCGCGGCCGCGCCACGGCGCGCACGCTACACCGGCGGCGGCACCCGGGTCAACGTGACGCTCGGTGACGGCGCGCGCGCCCGTCACAGGCTGCCGCGACTGCGCAGGCTCACGAAGCGTCCCTTGCCGATGATCAGGTGGTCCAGCACCTCGATGCCGACCAGCGTCCCGACCTCCACCAGCCGCCGGGTCAGCGCCAGGTCGTCGGCGGACGGCTCGGGATCGCCCGACGGGTGGTTGTGGACCAGCACCAGACTGGCCGCCGACGCCCGGATGGCTGCCCGGAAGACCTCGCGCGGGTGGACGATGGACGCGTTCAGGGTGCCCACGGAGACGGTCTCGCGGCCGATGACGCGGTTGCGCGCATCCAGGTGGAGGGCGACGAAGTGCTCGCGGCGCGCCAGCTCGAGGTCGCGCGTCACCGCGTAGACGTCGCTCGCCTCGGCGATCGTCGCTGGCCCCGCCTCCGGCCGGTAGAGACGCCGCCCGAGCTCGAAGCAGGCGGCCAGCGTCGCGCGCTGAGCGGCGCCGAGCCGGTGCCCCGGCCGCGGTCCGTCGTGCGCGAGGTCGGCCAGCCCGGCCACGGCCAGCAACCGACGTGCCGCGCCGCCGGTCTGCCGGGCACCGGGGCGCGCCAGCACCAGGGTCAGCAGGTCGTGATCGCTGAGCGCACCGGCCCCGGAGCGGTGCAGGCGCTCGCGGAGCGCCCGCAAACCCTGCCGCCGCCCGGGCGCGACGCGACCCTCGGACATGCGAGCCCTCCCGCCCTTGGGGCCAGCGCTCCCCGGCAACCGACGGCGCCCCCGGCGGAACAGACCCGTCGTGCCGCGGTCACGCGTCTGCTCGGCGAGGGGCGCCCCGTCGATCGCCGTCTCACCAGGCCGTCTCAGCGCCACCGCTCGCCGGCAGGGGGCTGCGTGATCCACAGCTGACAGACGAGGAGCGGCCGCCCGTCGTCAGCCGCCGGCTCGAGGCGCACGGTGGCCGTCGGGCCGTCGACGAGGACGGCCGGCACCCGCGCCACCGGCTGCTCGATCCAGGTGCCGACCGCACCCCGCAGCTCCGGCGTCGCCAGCGGCACGCCGTTCCAGGCCACTGCCAGTCGCGTCGCCGCGCCGCCACGGGTGCGTATGACGATGCCCACGTCGCGACCGGGGGTGACGTCGCAACGCAGCTCCAGCCCGCCGGTGATCAGCCGGCCGCCGTCGACGAAGCGCCGGAGCGAGTCGTTTCCCGCCGCCGCGCAGCGTCCGAGGACGGCGACACTCGCCGCGCCGCCGCCGCGCTCGGCCGCCCAGCGCCGGCAGGCGTGCCGTGCCTCGTCATCCAGGTCGGCAACGTCGAGGGCATCGACAACCTGGTGTCCGGGCGGCAGCGCCGTGCCGCGACAGGGAGCATCGTCCGCCCGGACGACGCTCCAGTCGACGTCGTAGAGCACCATCTCGGCATCGACGATCGACGGCGTCAGCAGCCGCACGGCATGCCGCGGCACCAGCAGCTCGCTCTCGGCCAGCCGGAACCAGTTCGGGAAGATCGCGAAGTGGGTGGGGCGCGCCGCCTCCGGCATGGTCTCGAGCGCCTCGATCAGGCTGCCGCTCCCGTCTCGCCAGATCCGTGCCATGCCGGGCGAGGTCAGCCCGACCAGGTCGAGCGTGCGCCGGTGCGACAGATAGCGCAGGATCCCGGCATCGTTGATCGCGACGCGTGCGTCGGCCGGCAGACGCGTGTCGATGACGCGCGCCATCCGGACCTGCATCGCCTGGATGTCGCCGGCGTTGTCGCCGTAGTGAACGGCGAAGGCGAGCGAGGTGACGATGCCGAAGGCGAGGAGCAGCCCGAGGAGTGCCGGCGTCAGGTGCGAGGCTGCCCGACCGCCGACCGCCAGTCTCGCCCAGCGACCGGCGCGTACCGCCCCGGCCACGGCGCCGAGCAGGAAGAGCGGCATGATCGGCGCCTGGTAGCGGTTGAAGTGCGCGTCGGGCTCGACCAGGGAGGCGGTCGCGACCAGCAGCACCGCGCACCAGCCGGCAAGCACCGTCGCCCGCCCCGGCCGCCGCGCACCCAGCTCGGCGGCGACCGCCGGCAGCACCCCGAGCACCCAGAGCGTCAGGGTCAGCGGCGCGAAGAACTGCGCCCGGGCGTTCATGTCGTAGGCGACCAGGCGGGCGCTGGTGCGGTCGCCGAGCGAACCGCCGAAGATGCCCTTCAGGATCTCGACGGCGGTGACAGCGACCTGTCGCAGGACCTCCGGCAGCTCGAGTGGCTGCGCCGCCCACAACGACTTGGCGGCCACGCCGGCCGGCATCCAGCCGGCGCCGGCCAGTGCGAACGCCGCCGCCGGCAGGCAACCGGCGGCCACCCCGAGGAGCAGCGGCGGCAGGACGGCGCGGGCAGACGGCGCCACCCCGCCCCGCGAGCGGTCGAGGTCGAGGTCGGCCAAGCCGGCGCCGGAGCGCGCCGCCTGGCCACCGCGCGCCCGGATGGCGGCGACCACGAGCAGCGTGGCGACCAGCAGCAGCCCCTCGGGGCGCCAGGCAGCGACCAGCACCGCCGGCACGACCAGGCCCCGGGCGCGCCGCTGTCCGTCGAATGCCCGATCGGCGACGTCGAGGAGCCAGAGCAGGAGCGCCAGGAACAGGCCGAGCTCCATGCCGGACAGCGCGCCCCAGACCAGCGGCCCGCAGGTCAGGATGAGCGCCCCGGTCCACGTCCCCCAGCGCGGGCCGAGCCAGCGCGCCGCCAGTCGGTGGGCCAGGATCGCGGTCCAGGCCAGGCTCGCGACCCCGATCAGGAGCACGTAGGGCACCATGCGCAGGCCGTCGAGCCCGAGCCAGAAGCCGGGCACCAAGAGCAGGACGTAGAGCGGGCTGGTGGCCCCGGTGGTCGGCGGGTCGCCGGTGTTGTAGACGAAGGGATGGCCGGCCGCGGTCTGGCGCGCGTACTGCAGGTAGATGAAGGGATCGTCGAGCGGCAGCGACCAGGGAGCGCCGGTGTACCAGCGTGCCAGGAGCACGAAGAGGACACCGGCAAGCAGGCTGACGACAGCGTACAGGGCGACGCCACGCGTCCCGGGTGAGCCTCGCATGACGCCGGCAGACTAGCACAAGCAACACGGCCGGCACAGGTTGACGGGCCCCGGGCGCGCTCCTAGAATCCGCGCGGTCCCCGACGCGCGTGGAACCGAGTCGCTGGGCGCGTGTAGACCACTGCGACTCACTCACCGACTCCCCGGTCCTACCCGATGACGATCCGTCTTCCACTGTCACCACCCGTCCGGGTGACGCTCGCGACGCTCGCCGTCCTGGTCGCCACCGCAGGGTCCGGGGTCGTGCCCGGCAGCGCCGCGGCGCGGTCCGAGCCGGCGCTGGCGCTCCGGCCGCACCGGCCCTCGGAGCGTGATCTCCTCGGGGCGCGCGCCCGGCTGGCGCTGCCGCCCGCCGACCGTGCCACGGCGCTCGCCGCCTGGCGCCGCGCGTCGGCCGGCCCCCGGCAGGAGGTCGACACGCTGCGCGTCCTGGCGCTGCGTGTCGAGTTCGTGCCCGAGGACCCCGACGACCCGGCAACCACCGGCGACGGCACCTTCGACCTGACGCCGTCCACCGGTCCGCCGTATGCGCTCGACGCGCCGCCGCACGACGCCGCCTACTTCGAGCGTCAGCTGGCGGGGCTGCGCCGTTACTACCGGGCGGTCTCGGGGGGCGCCCTGGAGCTGGCGACGACACTCGAGCCGCCGGGCGCCGGCGACGCCTTGGCGCTGCCGCAGCCGATGCGCTACTACAACCCGGACACGACGCAGAGCGCCCTCGACATCCGTCTCGCCGAGTTCTTCCGCGACGCGGTCGAGAGCGCCGACGCGAATGGCGTCGACTTCGACCGGACCGACGTGGTGCTCCTCTTCCATGCCGGGGTCGGCCAGGACCTGCTGTTCGACGACACGACCCCGTCCGACCTGCCGAGCGCCTACATCTCTTTCGCGGAGCTCGCCGAGGCCCTTGCCCCCGAGGATCCGGACTACGCCGGCATCGCCGTCGACGGCGGTCAGCGCTTCGTGCGCGACGGCCTGTGGCTGCCCGAGACCGAGAACCAGGAGGGCATCGAGTTCTCGCTGCTCGGGGTCATGGTCAACCTGATGGGCAGCCAGCTAGGTCTGCCGAGCCTCTTCAACACCGACTCCGGTGCGCCGGGCATCGGCCGCTTCGGCCTCATGGATCAAGGCGCCGGCAACGAGTCCGGACGCCTACCCGCAGCTCCCTGCGCCTGGTCACGGTTCTTCATGGGTTGGCAGGCGCCGGTCGTCGTCCAGAACGTCGATGACCAGCGGCTCGGCGCGGTGCTGAGCGCGGTCGAGCAGCCGCAGCTCTGCCTGGTGCCGATCGATTCGCGCGAGTACTACCTGATCGAGAACCGCCAGCAGGAACTCGACGGCGCCGAGGGCTTCACGCTCCTCGACAGCCTCGGGACCATCGTCGGCGTCGTGGCCGACGAGTACGACGGCGCCATCCCCGGCCCCGGCCTCCTCATCTGGCACATCGACGAGACGGTCATCCAGCGTGGACTGGTCGACAACACGGTCAACGCCGACTTCACCCATCGCGGCGTCGACCTCGAGGAGGCCGACGGCATCGACGACATCGGCCTGCGCCCCGAAGGCGGTTTCGGGCTGCCGGAGGACGCGTTCTTCGATCCCAACGCCACGCGCTTTGGACCGGGCACGCTACCGCCTTCGACCTCCAACCGCGGCCACGACACGCACATCCTGGTCGACGACATCTCTGCCGGCGGCCTCGTGATGACCTTCGACGTCACCATCGACGTGGCACAGCCCGGCTGGCCCGACTCGAGCCGCACGGCCACCGGGGATCTCTCGCTGCTCGCCGCCGACCTCGACGGCGAGCCCGGCGACGAGATCCTCTGGCTTACCGGCGACGGCACGCTGATGGCGCGACGCGGCGACAATGCGCCGCTGTTCCCGCCGTCGCCCCTGGACCGGGCCACGCGCAGCATGCCGCTGGTCGCCGAGCTGCAGGCGGAAGTCGCTGGCCCGGAGATCGTCGTTCCGACGCCTGCCGGTATCAGCATCTTCGCCGCCGATGGCGAGGCGATCGCCGACTCGCCCTGGCAGCCCCCGGACGGCCCCGGGGCGCAACCGGCCGAAGGGGCGGATCCGATCGTCGTCGATCTCGCACCGGGGAGCGATCCACCGAGCCTCGCGCTGGCGATGGTCGCCGCCGGCGGCATCGTGGCGGCCTGGAACGACGCCGGCTTCCTGCCCGGGTTTCCCTACCAGTCAGCGGCCGGAGCGGCCCGCTCGAACCTGGCGATCGAGAACGCGCCCGGCGGCCCGCGGCTCCTGGTCGCCGCCGGTGAGGCGCTCCTGTCGATCGACCTGGTGGCGGCCGGCACGCCGCCCGAATGGCACAGCACGCCGCTCCCGCCCGGCCTCGGAACCGGTCCCCTGTGGGTCCTGGCGGCGCCACAGGGCGAGACCTCGATCCGCTGGATCGTCGAACGGGAAGGCGGTCGCGTAACCGCCGTCGATGCGAGCGGGCTCGAGCTGTCCGGATGGCCACGGCTGACGCGCGAGCCGCACCGCGGACCGCCGGCGCTCGCCGACCTGCGCGGCGACGGCTTCGTCGATCTCCTCCTGCCGGGCCGCGGCGCGGTCTGGGCGCTGACCGCCGCCGGGGCGCTGGTCGAGGGCTGGCCGGCACGCCTCGACACCGCGGCCGCCGACCTCGCCGTCGAGGCGGGACCGCTGGTCGCCGACGTCGATGGCGACGGGGAGATCGACGTGCTGGTCGGATCGCCGGCCGGTGGCCTGTTCGCCTTCGATCGCCGTGCCCGGCGCCTCGAGGGCTGGCCGCTGGCGGCCGGAGACGCCAACCGCGGCACGGCAACGCTCGCCGATCTCGATGCCGACGGCGACCTCGAGCTGGTGACCGCGGCCACCGACGGCTGGCTCTACGCCTTCGACCTGCCGGGCAGTGCCGCCCCCGACCTGCCCCGCTGGGCGGAGCGCGGCGGCCGCGAGCGCTCCTTCCGCTGGAACACGGAGCTCGTCGATCCGGTCGGCGCCGGCACGCTGTTGCCGGAGAGCGCCGTGGTGGTCTACCCGAACCCGACCACCGGCGCGGTCCGCATCCGCTACGAGCTGGGGGGACGCGACGATGCCGAGATCGAGGTCGAGGTCTTCGATGCCACCGGGCGCCAGGTGCGCTCCCTGGCCAGCTCCGGTCTCGCCGGCACGCTGAACGAGATCGAGTGGGACGGACGCGACGGGGACGGTGACGCGGTCCCTTCCGGTGTCTACCTGGTTCACCTCATCGCGCGCGCCGGCGGGCGCAGCGCCGAGCAACTCAAGACGGTCGCCGTCACCCGCTGAGACGACCATCGCCAGCAGGATCACCATGCAGATCGCCCGAGCCCTGTCCACCCCGCGCGCCGGCTCGCGCCGCCTCGCCGTCTCTCTGTGCCTCGCCGCCGCCCTGGCTGCCGTCTTCGCCGGCGACACCGCCGTTGCCGGCAACGACAGCCAGCTCCGCTGGCAGACCTTGACCACCGAGCACTTCTACGTCCACTTCCACGAGGGCACCGAGGGGACCGCCCGCCGCGTCGCCTCGATCGCCGAGGAGATCTACCCGGCCATCACCGGGCTCTACGACTTCGAGCCTCCTCACCGGACGCACTTCATCATCCGCGACACCGATGACTACGCCAACGGCGCCACCTACTACTACGACGACAAGATCGAGATCTGGGCGACGGCGCTCGAGTTCCAGCTCCGTGGCACTCACAACTGGCTGCGGGACGTGATCACGCACGAGTACACGCACATGGTGCAGCTGCAGTCGGCAGCCCGCATGCCGCACGCGATGCCGGCGGTCTACCTGCAGGGTTTCGGGTACGAGAAGGAGCGACGCGACGACGTGCTGATCGGCTACCCGAACACGATCATCTCCTACCCGCTGACCGGCACCATGAGCTCGGCCTGGTTCGCCGAGGGGGTCGCCCAGTACCAGACCGCGGCGATCTACAACGACTGGTGGGACACGCATCGCGACATGCTGCTTCGCGCGGCGACGCTCGAGGGGAAGCTCCTCACCTACGAGCAGATGGGTGACCTCGACAAGAACGGACTCGAGGCCGAGCTGGTCTACAACCACGGCAACAGCCTGGTGCGGTGGATCGCCGCCCACTACGGCGAGGAGTCGCTGCGTGCGATCTGCCGCGAGCTGGCCCGCTTCTGGCGGCTCGATGAGGAATCCGCCTTCGAAACGGTGACCGGCAAGAGTGCACACGAGCTCTACACCGCCTGGAAGGCCGATCTCGAGCGCGGCTACGGCGAGGTGGCGGCCGAGATCCGGCCCGAGGCGATCCTCGGCGAGGCGGTCTCGGACGGCGGCTACCTGAACCTCTACCCGAGCTTCCGGCCCGGCACCGAGGAGCTCTACTGGGTGACCAACGCCGGTCACGACTTCGGCGCCACCAGCCTGGTGCGCCGCGACCTCGGCGCGGAGGCCGTGAGCGACGGCGGAGCCGACGGCGAGGCGCTGATCGAGAGCCTCGAGGGCGGGGTCTCGACCCCGCCGGCCTGGTTGCCGGACGGCAGCCAGGTCTTCTACGGCAAGCGGACCGAAGACAACCCGCACGGCTACCGCGTGTACGACGTCTACCGGCTCGATCTCGAGACCGAGGAAGAGGAGCGGTTGACGCACGGGATGCGGGCACGCGATCCGGCCCCGTCACCGGACGGCGAGCGCATCGTCGCCGTCTTGAACGGCGATGGCACCAACGAGCTGGTGCTCCTCGACCGCGACGGCACCCCGGTCCGGGACCTCACCGAGGAAAGTCCGCACGGCACGCAGTACTACCAGCCGCACTGGTCACCGGACGGGCGCCGGATCGTCTACACGGTCTTCAACGGCGTGTCGCGCGACGTGGCGCTGATGGACGTCGAGAGCGGCGCGGTGCGCCTCCTGGTGCACTCCCCGGCCGACGAGCGCGATCCCTGCTTCGTCCCGGGCGAGGGGGCCATCCTCTTCGCCTCGGACCGCAGCGGCATCTTCGACATCTACCGCCTCGATCTCGACAGCGGCGCCATGATCCGCGTGACCCACGTGCTCGGCGGGGCCTTCTATCCATCGGTCGCGGCGGACGGCCAGCTCGCCTTCTCGGCCTACACCGCGGACGGTTACGAGACGCGCATCCTGGCGCGCGCCGACTGGGGCGACACCCCGGTCGACCGCGAGGAGCCCGTCGCACCGCGCGGCGACTACCGGCTGGCGGCGGTCAGCGAGTCGGATGCCGGTGCGGCGCCCCATGCCGACCATACCGATCTGAACGTCCTCGACCTGCGTCGTAA
>JASFRE010000073.1:0-12533 GCA_050115055.1 Candidatus Eiseniibacteriota bacterium
TAGCACCCATGCCGGGCTGTCCCGCGTCGAGAATCGGGACATGGCGTCGCCCGGGGGCTCCTGTTCGAGCTTTTCGGCTGCGGGAACCCCGTCCTGGACCCTCACACGGTCCCCGGGACGGACCTCGCGCGACGATTCTATCTGGTTTCGATACAAGGGGATGCATCGGGGTTTCAGGCATCTGCCGGCCATCCCTTGCCGGCGGTCGCCGCACGTCCTACGATGCACGGCACGGCACTTCGTGACGGTCACGTCGATCGCCGTCGGCACGTCGGGATGCCCGCGCGACCGGGCTTGGGCGCCCGGTGCGCGTCCACCGCGCCGCGGGCGGGGCCGATCACGGTGCGATCGCCGTCCGACCCGGCGCGGGCCTGCCCGCGCCGGACCCAGCCGGCGTACAGCATGGCCGGGAGCGACCCCGGCCAGCGGAGAGCTGGAGCATGAGCCAGAGTCTCGGATCTCACATCGAAGCGCTGCCAGGGGCCGGAGACAGCGGGCGCCGGACGGTCGTCCCACAGCCGCAGCCCCGGGCCCGCCTCTTGCCGGCCGCCGCGGCCGTCCTGGCCATCGGGCTCGTGCTGCTCGCGGCCGGGGCGTCCGCTCAGACACCGGCCACCGGCGACACGACGGTGACGATGCCCGAATTCGATCCCGACCTGAGTCAGGGGGGGATCGACCTCTGGCGCGCCCAGAGACTGCCGGACGGGACCTTCGACGTCCCGGTCAACCTGGGGCCGCATGTCAACACGACGCGGCGCGAGACGTCGCCGTACGTGTCGGCCGACGGCAGCCAGCTCTTCTTCGCTTCCCGCGGCCGGCGCGACAGCTTCGGCAAGGAAGACCTCTACGTCTGCGAGCGCCTCGGCGACGGCTGGGGGCCCGCCCGCAACCTCGGCCTGCCGGTCAACTCCGCCGCCTCGGAGTTCGGTCCCTGCCTGTTCCCTGACGGCGTGACGCTCGTCTACTCGCGGTACGACGCCCAGCAGCAGGCCTTCGATCTCATCCTGTCGGTCCAGTTCGAGGAGGAGTGGCTCGATCCGATCCCCTTCGGGGCGCCGCTCTACTCGCCGGCCAACGAGTGCCTGCCATCGCTCACGGCGGACGGACGGCAGCTTTACTTCGCTGCGACGCGCAAGGCCGGCTACGGCAGCTACGACCTGTTCGTCTCCTACCGCGATGACACCGGATCCTGGAGCGATCCGCAGAATCTCGGTCCCCGGATCAACTCGGCGCACTCCGACTACTCGCCCGGCGTGTCGCCAGACGGCACCCGTCTCTACTTCTCGTCGCAGCGCGATGAGCTCGGCAACTTCGACCTGTACGTGGTCGAACAGACCGAGGGGGGCACGTGGGGCGAGCCGCGCCGGCTGCCGCCGCCGATCAACACCCGCCTCACCGAGTACTGTCCGTTCGTGGACCGTGACGGCAGTCTCTACTTCGCGTCCGATCGACGCACCGGATCCGTCCAGAGCACCGACGAGATCGAGGAATGACGCCTGAGCCGGCTCCGCAGCGCCCGTACGTCCAGCACGGACTCCGTGTCGAGGGGGGCGAGCTCTGCTACCTCTGCGAGCAGCCGATCCGCGAGGGTGACCCTGCCGTCTACTACGTCGATGCGGCCTTCTGGAACGAGATCTTCTTCTACCATGCCGACTGCTGGGACGCGGCCGATCTCGCCGCCAAGCAGTTCGGCCACGACGGGCTCCGTCAGGGACCGGCGGTCGTCCTGCATGACGCGACCTGTGCGGCGTGCGGCCAGCCGATCGAGCTCGGCGACGAGGTGGTGCGCGACCCGGGACGCTTCGCCGAGGTCGATCCGGCGACGGGCGGCGCGGCCGGTCTGTTGCCGCGCGTCTATCACGCCGCCTGCCACGCGCCGGGGCCGGCGTGACGGACGCTGCGCGAGAGCGCAGGGCGGCCTGGTGGGTGCTCGCGCCGGCCCTCGTGGCCGGCATCCTGGTCCGCATCCCGTTCCTCGTCGACCCGACCGGCACCGCCCTGTTCCGGGCACCGCTCCTCGACGCCGCGGCCTATGACGCCTGGGCGCGCCGTCTGGCGGCCGGGCTCGGCGACCTGCCCGGCGTCTACTTCCTGGCGCCGCTCTACCCGCACCTGCTGGGTGCGCTCTACCGGCTCGGAGGCGACGGCGCGCTCCACGCCGTGCTCGCGCAGCATGCCGCGGTCCTGGCCCTGGCGGCGCTGTGCGGCCACAGGGCCTGGCGCTGGGGCGGCCCGGTTGCCGGAGGCGCCACCGCCTGGCTGCTGGCGCTCAACGGCGTCCTGCTGGTCTATGCCGACCTGCTCCTGGCCGAGATTCTCGGCGCCTGCCTGCTGACGACCGCGGTGCTGCTCCTGGGCGCCGCGGTGGCGACGGGCGCCGCGGGGGCGACGGTCACCGCGGGGGCGACGGGCACCGCGGGGGCGACGGGCACCGCGGGGGCGACGGTCACCGCGGGGGCGCCAGGCGCGCCGCCGCGCCGCGGCGCGCGGCGGGGGCGACCGGCGCGGCCACTGGCGCTGGCGGGGCTTGGCGGTCTGGCACTGGGACTGGCGGCCCTCGTCCGCCCCACGGCGTTGCTCCTCGGTCTGCTGCTCGCCGTCGTCATCGCCGTCGTCGTGGGGCGTCAGCAATGGCCGCGTCGCCGGCTGGTGTCGGTCGCCATGGCGGGCGCGCTCGTCGCCGGCATGGTCCTCGCCGTCGCGCCGGTGACGGTGCGCAACCGCGTGGTCGGCGGCGAGTGGGTGCTGGTCACGTCGAGCGGCGGCTACAACCTCTACGTTGGCAACCACCGGCAGGCGGACGGCACCTACGTGCAGCCGGCCGGCGTGCGCTTCGTGCCGGGGGATGCCGGTGACCCGACCGGCCGCCGGCTGGCGGTGCGCCAGACCGGCCACCCGATGACCGCCGGCCAGGTATCACGCTACTGGCTCGAACGCACGCGCGATGCGGTGCTCGACGACCCGGCACGTGCCGCCGCGCTCTACCTGCGCAAGGTGGCGCTGCTCTGGAACCGGTTCGAGGTGCCGCAGATCGTCGACCTGCATCGCCTCGAGGCGGAGCTGCCACTGCTCGCCGTCCTGCATCCGGTGAGCGCGCTGCTGGTGCCGCTGGCGCTCCTCGGACTGGTGGTCGCCTACCGGGTGCGACCGGAACGCCCGGTGTTACTGATGGCGCTCATCGGCTTCACGCTGGTGACGGCGCTGGTCTTCGTCACCGCGCGCTACCGGGTCGAGGCGATTCCGCTCCTCGCCCTCGTCGCCGGCGGCGGGCTCGCGCGGCTCGTCGAGGTGGTCCGTGACGGCCGCGCGCGGCGCGGTCGGGCGGTATGGACCGCCTGGGGAATCGGCCTGGTTGCCTCCCTGGTCGTGACCTCACCGGTCGTCCTGGGGCTCGGATCTTCGAGCGGGCAACCCTGGATCCCGGCCATGAACCGTGCGCTTCGCCTGGCAGCGGTCGATGCCGACTCGAGCCTGGTGCTGGCCGCTTTCCGGGAGGCGGCCGAGCTCGCTCCCGACGAGCCGCGCATCCTCGCCAACCGCGGTAACTACCGGCTGGAGGTCGGCGACCTCGAGGCGGCGATCGCGGACTTTCGCACCGCGGCCCGGCTCGATCCGACCGATCCGGTGGCGCCGACCGGGCTCGGACGCGCGCTGCTGGCGGACGGCGAGATTGCGGCCGCGCGCGCCACGCTGGAGGAGGCGCTGCGCCTCGAGCCCGATTACGGGCCAGCGCTGCTGGCGCTGGCGCAGACCCAGGCGGCGGCGGGGGAGATGGCGGTGGCGCGCGACACCGCCCGCCGGGCGCTCGCGGTGGAGCCGACGGCGGGAGCACATGCGCTGCTCGGCAGGTTGCTGGCGCGGAGCGACGTGGCTGGCGAGCGGGTCGCGGCACGCGACCACCTGGCGCGAGCCGTGGCGCTCGAGCCGGATGTGGTGTCGCATCGTTACAACCTCGGAATCGCCGAGCTCGAGGCCGGCCAATTGGACCAGGCGCGTGCCACCTTCGCGGCGGTGCTCGAGCGAGCCCCCGGCCACGTGGGCGCCAGCCTGGCCCTGGCGGCTGTGCTGGTCGAGCGCGGCGACGTCGCGGGAGCCCGTCGCGTGGTGCGCGCGGCGCTGGCAATCAACCCGGGCGACGTGCGGCTCGAGCGTGCTCGTACGCGTCTCGAGAGCCCGGCACCGGGCGATGCGACCCGGCCGGATTGACAGCGCGCAGAGGGCGGTGCTAGCGTCGCCGGCCGGTGCCGCCGGTGCGGCGTCCCCGCACCCTGCATCGTCGCCTGTCCGGCTCCCCCCCGAGTGGACACACCGCACATGACCGAACGCGACACACCGCCGCCCGGCGTCCTGTCCGATCGCTGGATCCGCAAGCTGGCGCTCGAGCAACGCATGATCGAGCCCTTCGTCGACCACCAGGTCCGCGACGGGGTCATCTCGTACGGGCTGTCGTCGTACGGCTACGACGTGCGCGTCGCCGACGAGTTCCGGATCATGCCGGCCGGCGCCGATCCGTGCGCCGATCCGAAGCGTCGTGACCCGGACAGCGACGTCGAACACCGCACCGATGTCCTGACGATCCCCCCGCATGCCTACGTGCTCGGCCGGACGGTCGAGTATCTCAGGATCCCGCGCGACGTGATCACGATCTGCTTCGGCAAGTCGACCTACGCGCGCTGCGGCGTGATCGTCAACGTGACGCCGTTCGAGCCGGAGTGGGAAGGCTACGCGACCCTGTCGATCGTCAACACCGGGCCGCAGCCCGCCCGTCTGTACGCCGGGGAGGGGATCGCGCAGGTGCTCTTCCTGGTGGCCGGCTCGCCGTGCGCGCACTCCTATGCCGACCGGCGAGGCAAGTACCAGGCCCAGCGCGCAGTCACGCCACCGCGGCTCTGACCCGAGGCAGGTGGGCGCAAGGTCGGCGTGCCGGTGTCCGGTTCCGTGTCGGGTGGAGCGCGCGGGGGGCGAGCGCGCCGGGGGGCGGTGTGTCCGGGTCGGGATCGATGACCAGGGGAGCGGGCGCGCGGACCAGCGCCACCAGGGTGGGGAGGGCTCGGGCGTCCGGCGGCATCGCAGCCCGAGCCCATCGCGATCGACCGCGGACGCCCGTTGCGGGACCGGTCTCCGGGAGGTTCCCTCGCGCCTCGGATCGCCAGTGTGGTCCGGCATCCGCTCGCGCCCGGACGATCGTCCGGGCACGCGCTGAGGAGCTGCGCCGGCTCGTGACGCAGCTCCGCCACACCAACCTGAGCCGGATGGCGACGACCTGTCCCACGCTGGCGCCAGTCTAGCGCGCTTCGATCAACAGCTTGTTAACAGCCTCAACCTCATCTATGATAAGCAATTGCAATGTGTGACGGGCTACTGGAAGGAGACCTCGGGCGGCTCCGGCACCGCCTCCTCCACGAGAACCGCGTGGGCGAGGTGCTGGCGGTGCTCGAGCGCGACGGGGCCGAGCGACTCGGGGCGCCGGCTCCGGCGCGGCTGCTTGCCGCAGAGGCCCGCCGGCTCGATGGCGACTTCCGGCGCGCGGCCCTGCTGTACGGCGATCTGCGCGGCGCGGACACCGAGCTGCCGATGCACGCGTGCTGCCGGGCGGCGCTGGGGCTGGCCGACTGCTGGACCTCGCTCGGTCAGACCACCGACGCGGCCGAGCTCCTCGCGGTCCTGCGAGACGCGCCGCTCGATCCCGCCGGTCGCGTCGATCTCGAGCTCCTGGTCGCCCGGCACCGTCTCTACAACGGCCAGTGGGCGGCGACCGAGCGCCACGCGAGCGTCGCCTGGGAGGCGGCCGTCGTCGTCGGCGATCGCCGACGCGAGCTGGTGGCCGAGTCGATCCGGCTCCTCGTGCTGGCGCTGCGTGGGCGGGAGGAGGAATCGCTGGCCGGACTGCGCCGCGTGGGACACGAGCAGGTGGCGCGCGGCAACCTGTGGTGGGGCACCGTCACCTTGCTCAACCTGAGCGAGCAGCTGGCGACGCTGCGGGCCTTCGTCGAGGCCGACCGCCTGCTCGAGCGCTGCGCCCGTCAGGCGGAGATCATCCAGAGCGGTCACATCCGCACGCTGCTCCTGGTCGCCCGCACCTGGCGCGCCGTCCAGGCGGGGCAGCACGACATTGCCGAGCGCCATGCGCGGAAGGCGCTCGAGGCGCTCGACCAGCGGCCGTTCTTTCACGTCTCGATGCTGGCCGGCCAGCAGCTGGCGACGGCGCTGTTCCGGCAGGGGCGCTGCGCGCAGGCCCTCGTCGAGGCGCGTCAGGTGCGTCGCCGTGCCGAGGCCGCCGGTCACGCGCTCCACACCGGAGTGGCGGCGCAGGCGGAGGGGATCTTCCTGCTCCGGCTGGGCGACCCGCACGAGGCGGTGCGCCACCTCGACACCGCCCTCGACCTGCTGGCGCACGAGATCGATTCGCGGCGCTGGGTCGTCGCCGGTCTCTACGCGGCCGCCGCGGAGCTCGAGCTCGGGGATGCGTCACGAGCGCGCGGGCGGCTGCTCGCGGCGCTGCGCGTCGCCAACCAGGGGAACTTCCTGCCGACCTATCTCGAGGCCCACGACGTGATCGTGCCCCTGTTCATGCAGCTGCTGGACGCACTGCCCCTCGATCTGGCGATCATCGGCGAGATCGTGGTCAGGGCCGGTCATCCGGGTCTGGTGCGCCGACTGCTACGGCGTGGGGTGGCCGGCAAGCGCCTCTTCCTCCGCAGCCTGGAACCAGCCGCCACGCGCGATCATCGTCAGATCCTCCGGCGACTGGCGCAGGACGGCTCGGCGGTGATCCGCCGCACGACGCGGGAGCTCCTCGAGCAGTGGCGGCTCGGCATGCGCTATCGGGTGGTGCTGCTCGGGCCGATCCGGGTCTTCGCCGGCGGGCGCCTGCTCGCGGACGGCGACTGGAAACGTCCACAGGTGAAGCGGCTGTTTCTCTACATGGCGATGCATGCCGACCGGTGGCTGCCGGCCGAGGTGATCATGCATGCGCTCTGGCAGGAGCCGGATCCGAACCGCGCCCGGCGGACCCTCTCCACCCTGGTCTCCTACCTGCGGCGGGCGATCGAGCCCTGGCGGCTCGAGGGAGAGCCGCCGCGGTTCGTGCGGAGCCAGCAGGGTCGCTACGGCTTCTTCCCGGGTGAACGGTTCGAGAGCGACGCCGAGGAATTCACGCGGCTGGTGACGACCGGTCAGGCACGGTGTCGCAGCGGCGCCTGGGCCGAAGCGGTGGCGATGCTCGGGCCAGCGCTCGATCTCTACGTGGGAGACTACTGCGAGGAGTTCCCGTACGAGGCATGGCTCGAGGCGCGCCGTGGCGAGCTCCGGGAGCTCTACTTCGCGGGGGTCGGGGCGGGGGCGCAGGCGCTCTTCGAGCTCGGGCGGGGTGGCGAGGCCTGCGCGTTGCTCGAGCGCGGGCTGCATCGGGATCCGGCGCGCTTCGAGCTGCTCGGCCTGCTGCTCGACGGTCTCGACCGCGCCGGCCGTCGCGGCGTGGCCCGTCACTGGTGCCGCCGCGTCCTGGAGCGCGCCGCCGACGACCTCGACGAGGAGCAGCTCGACTGGCTGCGCCGCCGCTCGCAGGATCTGGTGCAGGTTGCGGTCGGGCGTCCGGACACGACGGCCGATCGTTGAAGGAGAGGGCCATGGGGACCAGGCAGGGGCGGCAGGGAGCACTGGAGCGCGAGCTGTGCCGTGCGGTGCGCGGCACCGTGCGCTTCGATCGCAAGAGTCGCGTGCTCTATGCCAGCGACGCGTCGATCCACCGCCTGATGCCGCTCGGCGTGGTCTGTCCGCTCGACGTCGCCGACGCCCGCGCGACCGTCGAGATCGCGGCGGCGCGCGGCGTTCCGATCCTGCCGCGCGGTGGCGGCACCAGCCTTGCCGGCCAGACGGTCGGCGAGGCGCTGGTCCTCGACTTCTCGCGCTTCATGCATCGCGTGCTCGACATCGATCCCGAACGGCGCGAGGCGCGGGTCGAGCCGGGCGTGGTGCTCGGCCAGCTGAATCACGCGGCGTCCCCGCACGGCCTCCAGTTCGGACCCGACGTGGCGACCGCGGACCGCGCCTGCCTCGGCGGGATGATCGGCAACAACTCCTCGGGCGCGCACTCGATCATCCACGGCAAGACGATCGACCACGTCCGGGCGCTCGACGTGCTGCTGGCCGATGGACAGGCGGTGACCCTGACCGCGCCGGGCGACGGCGACCGGCAGGTCGCCGCGCGTCTCGAGCAGCTGCGGGACGGCGTGCGCGCCATCGTCGAGCGCCACGCCGAGGCCATCGGCCGCGATTACCCGCACGTCCTGCGGCGCGTCATGGGTTACAACCTCGATGCCGTCCTGGCGGCGCCCGATCACCTCGCACCGCTGGTCGTCGGCTCGGAGGGGACGCTGGCGACCATCGTCGGCGCCCGTGTCGGGCTGGTGCCGCTGCCGGCGTACACCGGACTGGCCGTCATCGCCTCGGACTCGGTGTTCGACGCCGCCGACCGGGTGCCGGCGCTCGCCGCCTGCGAGCCGGCGGCGATCGAGCTCATCGACCGCACCGTCCTCCGCCTGGCTCGCGAAGCCGACGACTACGTCGCGCGCACGCGCTGGATCGCCGGCGAGCCGGGGGCGATGCTGCTGGTCGAGATGCAGGGCGAGACCCGCGAGGCGGTCCGGGATGGCCTCGAGCGCCTGCGCGCCGCGACCGGGAGCGGTGCCACGGTGACCCTTCTCGAGGGGGCGGCCGAGCAGGCCGATGTCTGGGCGGTGCGCCGGGCCGGACTCGGCATCCTGCTGCGCATGCGCGGTGCGCGCAAGCCGATCGGCTTCGTCGAGGACACGGCGGTCGATCCCGCCCGCCTCGGCGAGTACCTGCGCCGCTTCCAGGCGATCCTCGAGCATCACGACGCCGAGGCGGTCTTCTACGGCCATGCCTCCGTCGGCTGCCTGCACATCCGGCCGGTGCTGGATCTCCGGGCGCCGGCCGATGTCGCCCGCATGCGGGCGATCGGCGACGAGGTCGCCGCACTCGTGCGAGCGATGGGCGGCTCGCTGTCGGGCGAGCATGGCGACGGCCTGCTGCGCAGCCCCTACATCGAGAGCATGCTGGGTCCGGAGCTGGCGCGCGCCTTCGGCGAGGTGAAGGCGCTGTTCGATCCGCAGCGCATCATGAACCCGGGCAAGATCGTCGATCCGCCGCCCTTCGGCTCACACCTGCGCTTCGCTCCCGGCGACCAGGTCCCCGAGCCGCTGACCGAGCTCGATTTCCGGAGCGACGGTGGCTACGCGGCGGCAGTCGAGCTCTGCAACGGCAACGGTCTCTGTCGCAAGCTCGACCACGGCACCATGTGTCCCTCCTACATGATCACGCGCGAGGAGGAGCACTCGACGCGCGGTCGCGCTCACCTCCTGGACGCGTTGCTGCGCGGCGAGCTCGATGCCGGCGATGGCGGCGACGAGGCGGTGCGCGAGGCGCTGGATCTCTGCCTGCAGTGCAAGGCCTGCCGGCGCGAGTGCCCGACCGGCGTCGACATGGCGCGGCTGAAGGTCGAGTTCCTGGCCGGCCTGCACGAGCGCCACGGCGCGTCGCTGGCCGACCGCCTCTACGGGCGCTTCCGCCAGGGCATCGCCCTCGCCGCGCGCATGCCGGCGCTGGCCAACCGCCTGGGCCGCTCGGCGACCGTCCGCGCCGTACTCGAGCGTGTCGCCGGCGTCGACCGCCGGCGCTCGCTTCCCGAGCTGCCAGCCGCCGCATTTCGTGCGATGGCGCCGGAATCCACGCTCGCGGCGGAGGCGGCGCCGCCGGCGACCGTCGTCCTCTTCGACGACGAGTTCGTCGGACCGCTCGAGCCGGCCATCCCGCTGGCGGCACTCGCGGTGCTGGACGCCGCCGGCGAGCGGGTGGCGTTGCCACCGCGGCCGGTGTCGAGCGCCCGCTCGCTGATCTCGCGCGGCATGCTGGCCGCGGCGCGCGAGGAGCTGCTGGAGCTTCTCGAGGCGCTCGAGGCGCCGCTGGCCGCCGGCCTGCCGGTGGTCGGGCTGGAGCCGAGCGCCCTCCTGACCTTCCGGGACGAGCTCCTGGCGCTCTTGCCGGACGACGCGCGAGCGGCGCGCCTGGCCAGTGCCTGCCAGCTGTTCGACGAGTTCATGCTGGATCGGATGCACCGCATCGCCTGGCGTCAGGAGCCGGTGCGGATCCTCGTCCACGCGCACTGTCACCGCCAGGCGATCGCCGGGACCGACGCCCTCGGCCGGCTGCTCGAGGCGCTGCCCGGGGTCGAGGCAACCATCCTCGATGCCGGTTGCTGTGGCATGGCCGGCTCGTTCGGCTACGATCGACGACACTACGACCTGTCGATGGCGGTGGGGGAGCGGGTGCTGTTCCCGGCCGTGCGCGGCGCCGGGCCCGAGACCCTGCTCCTCATCGAGGGCATGTCATGCCGCCATCAGGTGCTGGACGGTACCGGCCGGCGCGGGCTGCACACCGCCGAGGTGCTGGCGCGCCGGCTGCCGGTGGCGCCGGGGAGCGAATGATGATCGATATCGGCATCGTGGGAGCCACGGGCCTCGTGGGACGTGAGATGCAGACCCTCCTCGCCGAGCGCGCGGTGCCGGTGCGCTCGCTGCGGTTGCTCGCGTCGTGCCGCTCGGCGGGTCGCACCATGACCTGGGGAGCCACGTCGGTCACCGTCGAGGAGGCGTCCACCGCCGACCCGGGCGGCCTCGACGTCGTGCTGTTCTCGGCCGGCGCCGAGCTCGCCCGCCAGCTGGCGCCGCGCTTCGTCGAGGCCGGGGCGGTGGTCATCGACAACTCGAGCGCCTTTCGCGAGGACCCGCAGGTGCCGCTCGTCGTGCCGGAGGTGAATGCCGCCGCCCTGACCGCACACCGCGGTCTCATCGCCAACCCGAACTGCTCGACCATCCAGCTGGTCGTGGCGCTCAAGCCCCTGCACGACGCCGCCGGTCTGCGGCGCGTCGTCGTCTCGACCTACCAGTCGGTCTCGGGGCAGGGCCAGAAGGGGCTCGACGCGCTGGCGCCCGGCGGTGATCCAGAGCGGCGCATCTTCCCGCATCCGGTCGACGGCGAAGCACTGCCGCACTGCGGTGCGTTCGACGTCGACGGCTGGACCTCGGAGGAGCGCAAGCTGATGCACGAGACGCGGCGCATCCTGGGCCTGCCCGGGCTCGCGATCTCGGCCACGGCCGTGCGCGTCCCGGTGGTGCGCTCGCACTCCGAGGCCGTCTGGGTCGAGACGTGTCGGGTACTCGACGTGCCGGCGGCCCGCGCGGCGCTGCGCGCCGCCCCGGGTGTGAGCCTGATCGACGTCCCCCAGGAATCGGTCTACCCGCTCGCACGCCGCGCGGCCGGCACCGATCCGGTGTACGTCGGACGGTTGCGGCGCGATCCGTCGGTGGAGACCGGACTCGTCTTCTGGGTGGTGGCCGACAACGTGCGCAAGGGCGCGGCGCTCAACGCCGTGCAGATTCTCGAGGAGCTGGTGGCACGCCGTCTCTGCGCCTCGCGGCTCCGCCCCCAGCGCTCATGATCGGCTGCCAGGCGGCCGATCCATCCTGGATGGGGATGCGGCGACCCGGGCTGCCGGTGCACCACGGGTCGAGGAGCGAAGGCCATGTTCGACAACCTGAAGGGCGACCTGGAGGCGGCCTGGATCCACAACGTCAGCTCCGACTGGTGGGTCCATCGCTACGTGACGATCTGGCTGCACTACGGGATGCAGGCGGTGGTGGCCTACCGCTTCGGACGCTGGCTCGCCACGTTCCGCGTTCCGGTCCTGCGCCACCTGCTCAAGCTCGTGCAGGTGGCGATGCGCACCTGGTGCGAGTCGGTCTACGGAGTCGTGATCCCGGAAAGCACCGAGATCGGTCCCGGACTGTGCATCCACACCTGGGCCGGCGTCTACCTGCCGCACAACCAGAGGCTCGGACGGAACCTCACGGTGCAGCACGGCAACCTGATCGAGGACGGCGTGTCGATGGGCGACGACATCTACGTCGGCGTCGGCGCCAAGCTGATCGGTCGCATCCACATCGGCAGCAACGTGCGCATCGGGGCCAACGCGGTGGTGATCACCGACGTCCCGGACAACTCGACGGCGGTCGGTATCCCGGCCCGGATCCTGCCCCGCCGCGACCGGCCGGCCGAGGCCGTGTCGGGAGACGGGGGCGAGGCGAGCGACGCCGGCGGCGCGCCGTCCGACGGTCGCGACGCCGCTGGTTCTGCCGGAGCGGACCCGTCGCCGCCGCTCACCCGCCGCGTGCTCTGAGCTCACTCCCTGCCCGCACGGCACCGACCCCCGGGGTACAACGGACCCGCTTCCGCAAGCTGCCCATTGCGTCCGAACGCCGTCGCTGCTTTGATGCGCGGCATGGCGGCGCCACCGGTCGGAAGCGGTGCGGCGCCAGCCGGCCAGCGCTGGCCAGCGGTGAGGCGACATGCCCCGACGACTGATCTACTCCGACGCCTACTGTGCCGACATCGGCGACCACGTCTTCCCGATGCGCAAGTTCGGGCTCACCCGTCAGCTGCTGCTCGAGCTCGGT
>JASFRE010000074.1:0-12514 GCA_050115055.1 Candidatus Eiseniibacteriota bacterium
GGGGCCCCGGCGGCGGCGCTTCGTGGTATCATGACCCTGCTCGCTCCATGACGGCCACTTCCGGCTTCGGTCGGGAGTGACCCGGCGCACGCACTTGGCGCCGCGGGCCGTCGACCGCGCGGGTCCGACACGCTCATCCGCCTCGCGATGGCTCCGCCGCCTCGTTGTCCCCACGATGTCGTCCATGGTCGTCGGTGGTCGACCCGGTGTCCTCCACGCGACCGTGAAAGGAGCTGTCATGTCCACGCAGAGGAGGGCCCCGGCCACCGCGCTCGTGGTGGCGATCCTCGTCGGCGCGTCCGTGATGCTGACCGCCGGCCCCGCACTCGCCCAGTATTTCTGGGTCGACTTCGACACCCCGCCGCACCAGGTCGGGCAGCCGCCCGCCACCGGCTACGGCCCGCCGCCGCGCCAGACGGTCTCGAGCATCCCGTTCGGTACGCCGACCGTCGTATCGACCTTCGGTCTGCTGACCGACCAGCCGTGCGAGTTCAACTCGTTCGACGCCGAGGGCGACCAGATCAAGCTCGATGTGAGCGATCTGCCGCAGACCGACGGCTACGGTCTGGTCTGCGACATCCTCATCGCCGATCTCGCCACCGGCGGCGACTTCGCGATTCTGTTCGACACGCCCCAGGTGCGAACGATTCGATTCAGCTCGACCGGAGACGTCAACGTCTACGTGCCGGGGATTTTCTCCGGCTCCATCGGCACCTTCGCGATGGGAGAGGTTCTCCACGTCGAGGTGAGCCTGGAACTGGTTTCCGACCTGTGGACGATCTTGATCGGTCCGTCCATCTACTACGCGGGTGCCTTCGGCGGCGCCACCGAGCTGCGCGACATCCGTTTCTCGACCCCGGTGACGCCGAATCCGCCCGGCGCCAGCGCCGGAATCGACGACATCCTCGTCTGGGATGAGCCGTTGTCCACCGCGGTCGAGCCGGGGAGCTGGGGACGGATCAAGGCGGTCTACCGCCAGGCGCCGTGACACGCGCGCCGACGCATCGCGTATCGCCGCTGGAAGCGTCGACGTATCGCCGCTGGACGCGTCGACGTATCGCCGCTGGACGCGTCGACGTATCGCCGCGGAACGCGTCACCGCTGGACGCAGCGTCGGTCGAGGCGTCGACGCACGAAGCGACGGTCGCCCCGACCGCGATCATTCATGACCCAGGAGGAACGCACGCCATGCCGAGCCACCGACCGATGCCGCGTCCTCGACGCCCCCGTCGCGCGCCCTCCCGGGCCACGTTCCTGCGAGCGCTCGGTCTCGCCCTCGCGCACTCGGTCATCGCCGGAGCCTGGCTGGTGCCCTGGAGCGCCGGGGTCGCACTCGCCCAGGGTGGCTGGGTGACGCAGTCGAGCGGCACCCTGCAGGACCTGAATGGCGTCTCCTTCGTGACCGCCGACCTCGGCCACGTGGTCGGCGACGGTGGGCTCGTCCTCCAGACGACCGACGGCGGTGACAGCTGGGCGGCGCAGGCGAGCGGTACGTCCGACAACCTGAACGCGGTCGCGTTCGGCGACCTCGCGACGGGCGTGGCGGTGGGCACCGGGCTGACGATCCTGCGCACCGCAGATGGTGGCGCCACCTGGACGGTCGTGCAGACCGGGTTCCTGGGGACGCTGCACGGCGTCGACATGCTGGACGGCCAGCGCGGCTTCGTCGGCGGGGTCAACGCCATCTTCGAGGGCTTCATCGGGCGCACCACGAACGGCGGCGCCTCGTGGCAGTTCGTGAACTTCCGCTTCAACGGTGCCGAGGGCACCGTGCGCGACGTCTGCATGCTGGGCCCGATGGAGGGGGTCGCGGTCGCCAACACCTTCCTGGGCGAGGGCGCCATCGTTCGCACCACCGACGGCGGCCTGACCTGGCCGTTGGTCCTGACGACGCCGCAGGCCCTGTACGGCCTCGACTTCGACGATGCCTCGACGGGGGTCGCGGTCGGACAGAACGGCGCCCTGCTGCGCACCACCGACGGCGGACAGAGCTGGTCGCCGCTGGCGAGCGGCACGGGCGTCACCCTCGGCGGCGCGTCGGTGCCGGCGCCGGGAGCCGGCTTCGCGGTCGGTGGACAGGGCGTCATCGTGCACACCACGGATGGCGTCAGCTGGTCGCCGCAGGCGAGCGGCACGACGGTGCAGCTCCAGGAGGTCGCGTGTGTCGACCCGCTGGTCGGGTGGGTGGTCGGTGACGGCGGGACCATCCTGCACACGGTGACGGGCGGCGAGACCCCGACCGCGATCTCCGCAGGCGGCGAACCCGGCGCGACGCCCGGCGCCACGCTGGCTCTGCGTCGAGCTGCCCCCAACCCGTTCTCCGCCTGGACGTCGATCGAGTACGAGCTGCCGCGCGCGGCACGCGTCGAGGCATCGATCGTGGATGTCACCGGACGCTGCCGGCGGTCCGTCGACCTGGGGACCCAGATGGCGGGTGCGCATCGACTGCGGTGGGACGGTCGCGGTGCCGACGGCACCGGGCTCCCGGCCGGCGTCTACCTCGTGCGCCTGCGCGCTACCGGGCCCGGCGGTCGCCTCGTCGAGCGCAGCGCCCGTCTGGTGCGCGTCGCGCGCTGAGAGCGGCCAGCGGCGCGACGACGCATGCGCCGCTCAGAAATAGTAGCGCACGAAGGCGTAATAGGAGTCGGGATAGGCGCCGTACTCGGAGCGGAAGCGGGGCACGGACGCACCGTCTCCGAACACCGAGCCGAGGGAGCCCGGCACCGGCATCGTGCCGGGCGCCGTGCCGAATCCGACGAAGGCGCCGACCGAGAGGTAGAGATTCTCGCCGGCGCTGTGCTCGAGCTGGGGCACGACGAGCACCGAGCCGTCCGTGAGATTGAACAGCGCCTGGGCGGAGAGCGTGTTCAGCGCCGAGACCTGCCAGAGGGTGCCGGGCACGACGTAGTGGCGGCCGAGCTGGTAGACCGCGCCATCTCGCACCGCCGTGGTGAGCAGCCTTCCTAGGTAGTCGGCGGGATCCGTCGCCCCGGCACCGTTCCAGTGGTACTCGGCGAAGCCGTAGAGTCCGCTCGCCAGGTTGTAGTCGGCGCCGGCGGTGACCCGCAGGTAGTCGTCGTCGTCGACGCCGAGGAGCCCGGCTGCCGCGGAGGCCTGGTCGGCGTCGACCAGAACCTGTGCCGCCTCGATCCAGACGCCGGCCCCGCCCACCGCGCGCGTCGCGTCGACGCCGAGGAGGACGTTGCGGCGGAACGCCATGGCGAGCAGCGTCAGGTCGGTCGAGTGCACGTACAGGCGGGTGCGTGCAAAGGCGGCGCTGGCGTCCCACTCGAGCGCGTCGCCGGCCACGTACCCCAGGTCGAGCTCGCTGAGCGCCCCCAGCGGGATCCGGGCTCGCACGGCATCCACCCCCGCTCGGTCCTCGGTGTCGATCTCGTTCGGGAAGAAGGGCGCCACGATGTCGGTGGGCTGGATGACCTTCGAGGAACCCCAGGCGATCGCCTGCCTGCCGACGACGAGGTCGAGGCGATCGAGGTGCAGCGTGCCGGACAGCCGGTCGAGGTTTTGCAACACTAAGACCCGGTCGTCGTCGCCCGCGCGGTCCGACCAGAGGATCGACTCGAGGTCCGCGACCCGGTAGACGGGTGGCGCCGCCTGCGCTGCCGGCACCACCGACAGCGCCGCGAGTCCACGATCCTGGAGGCGCAGCGACAGGTCGTAGGCGACGTGCAGGTCGAGAGCCGGGGCGAGATCGAGATCGAGGATCCCGCGGGCGCGGTGATTGAGCGCCCAGACGGTGCCGGGCGCGGCCGGTTCGGCGGCGACGTCATCCCCGGCCGGATCGTAGAGCACGGCGAACGTCTTGACGTAGCCGCGGAGGTCGTGCTCGAGCGCCGCGGCCGGGACGGCGGTCAGCGTCGCCAGGGTGGCGACCAGTATCAGCCGGGCCATCGCCGGGCACCACGCCTGCCGGACGCGCTTCGTCGGCCGCCCGAGCATCGTCGGCCACCCGAGCTGCATCGGCCGTCCGAGCTGCATCCGCCATCCGAGCTGCATCCGCCGTCCGAGCGCCGGCCGACGATGCGCCGCGGCCCACCGACCGGTCGCCCTCCGCTCGCTCATCGCGTCTCGTCCGTTTCGATGTGGCCGTCCCGCAGCCCGACCAGACGCCGCGCCCGCTCCATGATGCGTCCGTCGTGCGTCGAGAAGACGAAGGTGATGCCCCGGTCCTCGTTGAGCCGCCGCATGAGCTGGATGAGCTCGATGGCGGTCTGCGAGTCGAGATTGGCGGTCGGCTCGTCGGCCAGCACCAGCGCCGGCTCGGTGACGATGGCGCGCGCCACCGCCACCCGCTGCTGCTGTCCGCCCGAGAGCTGGGGCGGCCGGCGTGCCTCGTAACCCTCGAGACCCAGCTCGCCGAGAATGCGGCCGACGCGGCGGGCGCGTTCCTCGCTCGAGACGCCCTGCAGCAGCATGATGTACTCGACGTTCTCGGCCACCGACAGCACCGGGATCAGGTTGTAGGCCTGGAAGACGAAGCCGATGTGGTCGCGCCGGAAGTCGGAGAGCTCGGCGCCGCTCATCGCCGACAGACGCCTGCCGTCGAGCCAGATCTCGCCGGAGGTCAGCCCGTCGAGGCCCGAGATCAGGTTGAGCAGCGTCGTCTTGCCGGATCCCGACGGCCCGGTGATCGCCGTGAACTCGCCACGCTCGATGGTCAGGTCGACGGCGTCCACCGCCGTCACCGGCACGCCGTTCTCCCGGTAGACCTTGGTGACCCCGCGGGTGACGATCACCGCATCGCCGGTGACCGCCTCGTCACCGCCGGCCCCACCCGCGCCGGCCCCACCCGCGCCGGTCCCGCGATCCTCGACCTCTCGCTCGCTCATGATCGGTCCTCGTGTCTAGAAGCTCCGGCGCATCGCCCGCGCCGGTTCGAGTCGTGCGGCGTAGATCGCCGGGTAGAGACCGACGACGACGGTGAGCAGTAGCACGACCGCCGGGTACTTGACGAACTGCACGACCTGCGGCACCGGGAAGATCTTGTCCCTGAAGGTGACGCCGGCGTACTCGATGCCGGTGTAGTCGATGCCGACGTGGGCGAAGATCGCCAGGCAGACGGCGGCGATGCCGAGTCCCAGCACGATGCTGATCAGCGCCAGCGCCGCGGCCTCGCCGACCACCAGCTGCGCGAGCGTGCGCGGGCGGGTGCCGACGGCCCGCAGGACACCGAACTCGAACATGCGCTCGTAGAGCGACATGAACAGCGTGTTGATGATCCCCAGCGACACGACGCCGAAGAGGATGATGCCGACGATCAGCAGGCTGAATCCCGACAGGTCGAGGGCGGCGCTGAGCTGCGGCATGAGGCGCGTCCAGCCCAGCGCCTCGTTCGGGCCGGCGCTCAGCTCCTTCCAGAGTGGCAGGTTCTCGTCCCGCCCGTAGCGCGGATCGGTGAAGCGAATGGCGATCTCGTGAATGGCGCCATCCAGCCCGAGCATCTGCTGCGCCTTCCCGAGCCCGACGAACGCCATGGTGCGATCGAGCTCTCGCACGTTGAAGCGATAGATGCCGGTGACCCGGAACAGCTCCTGCGCCAGGTTGCCGGTGTGCGCTTCGGCGGTGGTGACGACGACGCGGTCGCCGATCCCCACCTCGAGCAGCTCCGCGAGCTTGCTGCCGATGACGATCTCGCGCCGCCCGCCGCCCAGGTATTCGCCCTCCACCAGCACGTCGTCGATCTGCGACAGGAGGCGTTCGTGGTCGGGCTCGATCCCCACCATCGACACGCCCTGGGCCGAGGCGGGGGAGTGGATCATGGCGAAGGCGTAGGCGCGTCGCGCGTAGGCGTCGACGATCGGCGAGGCCTCGAGCCTCGCCACCACCGAATCCGGGTCGACGATCGTCTCCTCGATCTCCCGCTTCTGGCGGTAGCCGTCGCGATGGACCTGCCCCTCGCCCATGAACGACGCGGTGGCCGAGCGGATCATGTGGCGATTCATGCCGAGCATCAGCGCGTCGACGAACACCAGGGCGGCGAGCCCGATGCCGATCGCCGTGCCGGCGATGAAGGTGCGGCGCTTGTTGCGCAGCAGGTTGCGCCAGGCGAGTCGCAGGTAAAACAGCATCTTCGACTCCGTCGGGACTCGCTCCCGCTCAGAACGTCCGCATCGCCGCTGCCGGTCGCGTCCGCGCCGCCCGGATCGCCGCCGGTACCGACACCAGCACCGCCGACAGCACGACGGCGAGCCACGGGATCAGGAAGCTCCGGAGGTTGACCTCGGTGTACATCTCGCTGAAGGTCATGCCGCCGTAGTCGATGGTGACCGGCATCGGCACCCCGGTGTGCGACAGCCAGTCGTTGAGCACCAGGCTGATCACCGTGCCGACTCCGACGGCCAGTACCGACATGATGACGGACTCGGTGACCACCAGACCGAAGACCTGGCGCGGCGCGGTGCCCACGGCGCGCAGCAGGCCGAACTCCCGGGTGCGCTCGAGAACGCTCATCAGCACCGTGTTCAGCACGCCGATCGCCACCAGCATGATGATGATGACGATCGAGATCCAGTTGCCCTGCTGGTCGGCGCGCATCGCGTCGTAGAACGAGCTGGCGAATTCCTTCCAGGTCTCGACTTGGAGTTCGGGACGCGCCACCGTGCGCCGCACCTCATCGGCCAGCGGCTCGAGACGGCGGATGCTGTCGGCGATGATCACCATCTCGTGCGCGCGGCCCTCCAGGACCAGCAGCTCCTGCGCATCGGCGAGGTGCAGGTAGAGGGCCTGCTGGTCGTTCATCTCGTCGCCGCTGTCGACGATGCCGGTCACCGTGTAACCGTCGTTGGCGATCGATCCGTCGGCGGCCTGCGAGACGATGACCACCTCGTCGCCGACCGACGCTTCCAGCCGCTCGGCCAGTCCCTTGCCGAGCAGCGCCTCGCCGGCGTGCTCCGTCGGCAGGGCGTGGCCCCGGGCGACCTTGCGGTCGAAGTGCGTGGCGCGGTCCTCGCGCCCCGGATCGATGCCGATGATGCGGGCACCGGTCGTCCTCTCGCCCACCGCCGCCAGGCCCGCGGCGTAGACCCGCGGCGCCCAGGCGACGATGCGCTCGATCCCGTCCAGTGCCGCCCCGACTTCCTCGTAGTCGTCGATCGTGCGGTAGAGGCTGGGACGATCGACGTAATCGCGCTGGTGAATCTGGAGATGACCGAGACGGTTGCGGGTGAACAGGTCGATCACGTTGGCGTAGCTGCCATCGACCCAGGCGATCGAGAACGAACAGAGGACGAAGCCGCCGAGCATCGTGAGCATCGTCAGCAGGGTCCTGCGTCGCTGCCGGAAGATGTTGCGGAACGCGATTTTCAGGAACATGGCTGCCTGCGACGTCAGCCCACCGCGGGATCAGCGCGGCGAGCGCAGGTTTCTGAGGGTAAACGTGTCGTCATCGACCGCGATGTCGAACTCCGCCTCCTCGTAGCGCACGATCGTCCGGTTCCCCTCCTTGTTGGCCGGCACCAGCTCCATCACCGACGGCAGGGTACGCTCGCCGAACTGTCGCACCTCGGAGAACCGCATGGTGCGCATGAGCCGGCCCTTCTCGTCGAAGTACTGCTCGCGGACCGGCAGGTAGTCCGACTCCCGCAGCGCCAGGATGAGGTGTCCCCAGACGACGGGGACGCCCTCCTTCGGGGTGCAGCGCACGTAGAGCGTGCCGGGGTCGGTGGTGTCGACGTCGGCCCAGCTCCAGGTGTAGTCGTCGAGATAGGTGAATTCGTCGACCAGGTCGTCGTTGGTGAAGTCCGACCCCATCCACGAGCCCATCATCATCGATGGCGGCACCTTGATCACCTTGTTGGTCTTCGGCAGGTAGTTCCACATCTCGTCGCCGATGCGCAGGGTCCCGACACCCTGCTCCTTGCGCGGCTCGAGGATGCGGATGAAGGTCCTGTCGAGGCCAGCGGTCCAGACGCGCATCTCGAGCGTCCGTTCCCAGTGCGGGGTGACGATCTCCATTGTCACCTCCGAGTAGCTCGAGGCGCTCCGGTAGAGATCGTCCTGCTTCTGCATGACGGCACGGAGGTCGGGCCCGTCCGGATCGCCGGCGGGCGTGGCGGCGGCGGGCGGCGGTGCGGCGGCGAACAGGGCGGCGGCGCCGGCCGCGGCGCTCACCAGCACCAGCGCACCCAGCAGCACCAGGGCGGCGCACCGGTCGCCGCGCTCGCGGTCGCGGCAACCGCCGCCGGGCCCGCCGGTCGGGCCCACGGAGGCACCGCGCTCGTGCCGGCGATCGTCACTGCGGTCATGTCGGATCATGGGTTCGTCCCGGGTGATGGGCGATGCCGCTCGCGCCAGCGGGCCAGCGTCGCATCCAGCTCGTCGAGGAAGAAGGTGTAGAAGGCGCGCATCGCCTCGAGGCGACGGCGCGCGGCCACGTTGCCGGGCTCGATCGTGCGCAGGCCCTCGTCGGTCAGCTCGATGAAGTTGCCGATGCGCGCCATCCGCCGGGCGACCATGTTCTCGAAGGAGTTCGGTCGGATCTCGTAGTAGTCGCGCCGATCGCCGGGCAGCCCGACGCGCGTCACCATGCCGATCTGCTCGACCAGCCGCGCGTTGGTGCTGATCGAGGCCTTGCTGACGCGCAGGCGATCGGCGAGCTCGCCGAGGCCGAGCGGCCGGTCGGCCAGCAGCAGGAGCCCGATCAGACGCCCCGCCGTGCGGGTGGCGCCGAGCGACTCGAAGGTCACCCCCATCCGCTCCACGAAGGTGTCGGCCTGCGGGCTCAGGGACATGGCGCGCTCCTCGGGGTGCCGGGGGGGCGAAGCCCGCCCCGGGGCCACGACTCTACTATAGATGACGTTCAGTACATTCTGAATGTTCCGCTTGATCGGGCGCTTCCGAGGAGCCGGCCGGGGGCGCGCCAAGCGCCTGGCGCCTGCCGGGCGTGACGCGCGCCGGCCGGGCCGCGGAACCGCCGGTGAGCGCCGCCGTCGACGACCGCCGTGACCTCGACCGACACGGAGATCGCGACATCGGTCACGGCACACCGATGCGGTGGCGTGGTGGTCGTGATTCGCGGTGGTGCCGCGTGCATTGCGGATGACGAACGTGCGCACGGTTCGCATGCGCGTCGTGCTTGATTGGCGTCGATTCAGTGCGCGGCGCAGCCGGAATCGCCTTGACCGTCGATCGACGGATGCCATACTGCCGCCGCCTTCGCCGGCCCCACCCTCGATGAGCCGTCTTCCGCGTGCCGCCCGTCGCATCCTTGCAAGCATCGCCCGTGTCGCATCGCTCATGGCCCCGATGAGGAACTCGATGTCAGCTCGCCAACACCATTGCTCCCGCAGCCGCCGTCCGATGTCGATCTGCCCGAGCATCGCCGCCTGCATGATGGCGCTCATGGCGCTCGTCACGCTCAGCATGCTCATCACGCTCGCCGCGCTCGCCGCGCTCGCCGCGCTCGCGAAGCCGGCCGCCGCCACGCCACCGACCATCGAGAGCGGCAAACCGCGCCCGCATCTCTTCTATGACGCGGCCGAGATCGCGGACTTCTCGGCGCGCCTGGCGACCGATCCGGAGCGTCTCTGGTACGAGCGCACCGTCGTGCCCAAGCTTCAGGAGGCGCTCGCCGCCGGTCTCTACACCGGCAGCGACCGGACGGCGCTGCGCGCCTACTTCGAGCGGCTCGACGAGGTGGCGCTGGCGGCACTGGTCGATCCGGACCCGGCGCTGCGCGACGATCTGGTCGCGTTCGGCAAGGAGGCGCTGCTCACCACGGCGCAGCACTACGGGACCATGCAGCTCGCCGGCTTCTGGCACGCCGATGCCGCGCCCTCGCCGTTCGCGCTCGCGGTGCTCTACGACTCGATCCACGACGCACTCACCGTCGGCGAGCGCGCGACCGTGGTCCAGGACCTCCTCGGGCGCCTGCTCGACGACGCACCGCTGGTCGCCGACTTCGACGAGATGGCGAACAAGGGGGTCATCGCGCACATGGCGCTCGGCGTCGTCGCGCTGGCGATCGAGGACCAGGCACGCTTCGATCGCGCCTACGGTGTCCTGCCGGACGACGAGCCCAGCTATCTGTGGGCGATCGACGTCGGCTACGGCGACGATGGCATCTGGACCGAGCCGACCCAGCACTACCATCACTACACGATGGACCACGTGCTGGCCTTCGCGATCGCCGCCTGGCACGGTGCGCAGGCCCGGCTGCCGGAGGTCTTCGAGACCGTGCCCGACCTGGCGACGATCTACGAGGCGTACGCCGGACTGGCGTCGCCGACCCTGCACATCGCGCCGACCGGCGACTCGCGCTGGACGCGCACCGTACGCTTCATCCACGGCGAGCTCCTGAACCGCTTCTACCCGGACACCGACCCGATCGAGTGGGTGCTGCATCACGCCTATGCGCCGGGCGACTCGAACCGCGCCCTCACCAACTTCGCCTGGGACCTGGTGCACGTCGCCGCCCCGGGCGACCCGGGCACCTACCAGCCGTCGTCGCGCCTCTTCGATGACGGCAGTGGCGCCGGCTTCGGAGTCCTGCGGCACGGTGCCGCCCGCCAGCAGCTCTACGCCTTCATCGATTTCGCCTCGCAGCATCCCAACCACGATCACCGTGACAAGCTGTCGACCTTCCTGGCGGGACACGACCGCCGGCCGATCACCGCCGTGGTCAGGGACGATCGCTCCGGCTACGGGCACACGATCTTCCAGAACACGGTCGTCATCGACCGGGACTCGCAGATGAAGGACGCCGGCGAGCTGCGCGCCTTCGGGGCCACTCCGGGCGGTGGCCTGCAGCTCCTCGGGGCGGCGGCGCCCGGCGTCTACAGCTCGATGGCGGCGTACGAGCGCCTGCTGGTCATGATCGGCGGCGACTACGTGCTCGACGTCTTCACGATCGAGCGTGCCGGGGCGCACACCTACGACTGGGTGCAGCACCGGATGGACGTCCCGGTCCTCGAGGGGACCGGCGCCTTCGGGGCAACCAACGCCGGCACGACCGACGGCTACGACCGGCTGACGGGCGTCGAGGTGGCACCGGCGGTCGACTCGGTCGTCGTGGCCGACAGCCACTCGGCGGAGCACGGCGCCCTGCGGACCGTGGTCGCCACCGAGCCCGGCGATCAGGTCTACCGCGCCGGGGCTCCCGGGCCGCGCAACGACCCGTCGCACCCGCTCTGGTTCGTGCGGCGCGAGGTGGCCGGCGGCACGCAGTTCGCGAGCGTGCACGCGCTCGGTGACGGCTCGGAGCCGCCCCCGTCGCTGGCGCTCGGGCGCTCGGGATGGCCGGGTGGCTTCGCGACCGCGGAGTTCGCGGCCAGCGTGCGCGGAGTCGCCGGCAGCGGCATCGCCGGAAGTGCGGGGGCGGGCGGCGACGCGACCGGCGAGGCGTTCGAGGACTTCGTGCTGCTGCATCGCGACGTGCCGCCCCCGTCCGGTGCCGGTTACGGCCCCTTCAACACCGACGCCAAGGCGACCCGCGTGCGGCTGCGCGATACGGACGGCGAGCTCGTGGCGATGGATCTCCTCGCCGGCTCGCACCTGGCGGCGGACACCGACACGCTGGTCGATCTCTTCGGGGTGACCGCCGATCTCGATCTCGCCGGCACCCGCCTGTCGCTGGCCGGCGCGGTGATCGACTTCCGCGTCCTGGCGCCGCTCGCCGAGGAGGTCTGGATCGACGGCAGCCCGGTCGCCTTCCTCCGGGTCGGCGACTACGTCGTCTCGCCGACCAGCGGTTACCACCTGCCGCCGGTCGCCGACGCCGGCGGCCCCTACGCCGGGCTGCCGGGCGAGCCGGTCGCCTTCGATGGCAGCGGCTCGCTCGATCCGGAGGGTGCGCCGCTCACCTACGCCTGGGAGTTCGGGGATGGTGCAACCGGTAGCGGCGCCTACCCCGAGCATGTCTACGAGATGTCGGGCGACTACACGGTGACGCTGGTGGTGAGCGACGGTGTCTACGCATCGGAGCCGGCGCTGACCGTGGCGTCGATCGGCGAGACGGCAGGGCTCGGTGAAGCGGACGGCGCCGGGAGCGCCGGGGGCGGGGGCTCCTCCGTGCCGCTCCGCACCCTGCTTCGGGTGCCGGATCCGAATCCGTTCGGCGCCACGGCGATGCTGCGCTACGAGATCCGGCGGGCCGGCAACGTGGAGCTCGCCATCTACGACGTGGGGGGGCGCCGCCGCCGCGTGCTGGCCACGGGCTGGCAGGAGGCCGGACGGTACGCCCGCGGGTGGGACGGCCGCGACGCCGTGGGGCGGCCGGTGGCCGACGGCGTCTACTTCGTCCGCCTGCGCGCCGACGGTCGCCTGCTGACCGAGAAGCTGATCCGCATGCGATGAGATGAGGCGACGCCGGGATCACGGCTCGGCGACGGGCTACCGCGTCACCACCAGCCGTTGGGTGGCGAGCACCCGCTCGCCGGCGACGACGCGGGCCAGGTAGACGCCGTTGGCCAGCCGCCGGCCGTCGTGGCCGCGGCCGTCCCACGGCACGTCATGGCTGCCGGCAGCGAGCATCCCGAGCTCCAGCCGGGCGACGCGG
>JASFRE010000075.1:0-12402 GCA_050115055.1 Candidatus Eiseniibacteriota bacterium
TCTCGCCGGGCGGTGCGTGGCAGATGTCGGCTGCGGGGACGGACGCCACCTGCGCAGCCTGGCGCGTCACGGCGCGCAGGTGATCGGCGTCGACCTGTCGATGGCCATGCTGGCCCGTGCCGCCGCGGTGCCGGGTGCCACCGCCCGGTGTGTGCGTGCAGACATGCGCCGGTTGCCGCTGGCCACGGCGTCCTGCGACGGTGCGGTCAGCCTGTTCACGAGTCTCGGCTACTTCGAGACCGAGGCGGAGCATGCCGCGGTGCTCGCGGGCGTGGCGACGGCCGTGCGTCCCGGCGGCTTCTTCATGGTCGACTACCTGAACGCGTCGCGTGTGCGTCGCGAGCTCGTGCCACGCTCGACGCGCCGCGTCGGTGACCTCCTGGTCGATGAGGCGCGGCGCATCGACCCACGCCGGCGCCGCGTCCTGAAGACGATCACGGTCGAGGACGCGAGCGGGCGGGTCGTCAAGCGCTATCACGAGTCGGTGGCGCTGTGGTCGTCGACCGATCTGGCAGCGCGGCTCGCCGGCGCCGGCTTCGAGATTCTCGACCGGGCGGGCGACTACGACGGCCGGCCGTTCGACGCGGAGCAGGCGTCACGCCTGATCCTGCTGGCACGCCGGTGCCCGGCGGCGCCGACGAGGGACCGATCGGCATGAACCACACGATCGTCGCTGCCCTGCCGCACGCCGCACTCGGCGCCTACCACCGGACCTTCGTCTGCCTGACCGAGGGCGGGGCGCCGCTCGGCGAGTGGTTGCCACCGCTCGCCGAGCTGGAACGCGTCGCCGAACAACGGTTGCCGCTGGTGGCGGAGCGTGCGGGCGACCGCCGCGTGCTCTGGGAGAGGCTCGCCAGCGAGGCCGGAGGGCGCGGGGCCCCGCGCGCGGTGCGCGATGGGTTGACGGCCCTGGCAGCCGGCGCCCCCGCCGTCGTCACCGGCCAGCAGCCGGGCCTGCTCGGCGGTCCCGCCTACACGCTCTACAAGCTCGCCACCACGATCGCGCTCGCCCGGGAGTGGGCCGCACGCTGGCAGCGTCCGGTGGTGCCGGTCTTCTGGGTCGCCTCGTACGACACCGACTACGCGGAGATCGCCACGGCCGGGATCGTCGACCGCCAGCAGCGCCTCGAGACCCTGAGCCTGGATGGCGCCCATCACGAGCAGCACCGGATGGTCGGCGGGCTGCCGGCCGACCTCATGCGCTCGTGCGATGCGGCGCTGCGCGCGATGTGGGAGGGACTGCCGGGCGCGGCGGCGGCGACCGCGGCACTCGATGCTGCCGTCGCCGGCGCGGACGACTGGGGGAGCGCCTTCGATCGTCTGGTCGAGCATCTCCTCGGTGACGCCGGGGTCGTCGTCATCGACGGCCGTCACCCACTGCTGCGCGACCTCGCCGTGCCACTGGTCGGGCGTTACGTCGAGGTGGCCGAGCGTTTCGCGGAGGGGGTCATCGCGGCCGGCGACGCCCTCGAGGGAGCCGGCTTCCGCCGGCAGCTGGGCTCGCACGCCGCCACCTGGTCGCTGCGCCTCGAGGACGGCGGTCGACGCTGGCCGTTCGACGCCGTGCCCGGTGCGACCAATGCGCGCGGCCGGCGGCGCCGGTCCCGCGACCTGGCGCTCGAGGTGCTCGCCGGGCGCCGGCCGGGCCGCCTGTGGCCCGGCGTGGCGCTGCGTCCGATCGTCGCCGACTACCTGCTACCTTCGGTCGCGCACGTGGTCGGCCCGGGGGAATCGGCCTACATGGCGCAGCTCGCCCCGGCCTACGCGCTCCTCGACGAGCCGCAGCCGGCCGTCGTGCCGCGGCTGACCGCGACCTGGATCCCCGCGGAGCTCGAGGCGGTGGCCGCGGGCGCCGGCGTCGATGCCGGCGAGCTCGTCGCCGCGCCCGGGCAGGCGATCGCGGCGATTGCCGCCACGCTCCTCGGGAGTGACCCGGTCGGGACCGTCGGCCGGCTGCGTGGACGCGTCGAGCAGGAATTCGCGACGACCCGCAACGAGCTCCTGGAGCTCGGACGCGGCATCGACGAGCTCACCGACGCCGTGGCGGGGCGGATCGGTTTCCAGCTCGAGCGGCTGGCGCAGGCGGTCGGCCAGCGCCAGCGCGCGCGGCTGCGTCGCCGGCGCCCGGCGATCGAGAACCTGATCGGCACCGTGGCGCCCCGTCAGGGTCTCCAGGAGCGCCGCCTGTCGTGGCTCGGGCTCCTCGCCTGGGTCGGGCCGGAGCTCGGCGAGACGGTGGAAGCGATGGCCGCCGGGCACGTCGAGGCGCTCCTCGGTGACGGTCCGGTCCCGCATCTGGTCCTCGGCTGGGCCGCCGCCGGCACCGGTCTCGTCGACGCCGGTGCCACCGGAGCCTCCGCGCCGGAGGAATCGCCGTGAGTCTCCTGGCGATCGGTGCCCATCCCGACGACATCGAGCTGGGCTGCGCGGGGAGCATCGCGGCGTCGACGTCGCGCGGCCGCCGGGTCGTGCTGCTCGACCTGACAGACGGCGAGCTCGCGTCGCACGGCACGCGCGGGCAGCGCGCCGCCGAGGCGGCGTCCGCCGCACGGGTCCTGGGCGCGGAGCGCCGTAGGCTCGGCCTGCCCGACGGCGGTGTGCGGCGCGATGACGGCGAGCAGGTGGCACGCCTGGTCGCCGTGCTGCGCGAGGTGCGGCCACGTCTCGTACTGGCGCCGGTCGACGGCGATCGTCACCCCGACCATGTCGAGACCCATCACCTGGTGCGGCGTGCGGTGTTCGTCGCAGCGCTCGCCCGCCATGACTCCGCGGCGCCACCGCATCGCGTCGATGCGGTCCTCTACTACCCTGGCTCCTGCCAGCAGATCAGCCGGCCGGCGGTCGTGGTCGACGTGACGCCGGTCTGGGAGCGTCGCTGCGCGGCCATCGACTGTCATGCATCGCAGCTCGAGCGCCGCCCCGGCACCGCGCCGACGCCGATCAACGCGCCGGGCTTCCGGGCGTGGCTCGATGCGCGGGCCGTGGTCGCCGGTCGCGCGATCGGTGTCGCCTACGGCGAGGCCTTCGACGGCGAGCGTCCGGCCGGCCTCGTCGAGCCGCTGGCGTTCTGCGCCCCCGCCTGGCCTTCTCCCCCGGAGCCGACCGGCGATGGCTGACGGTCCGCTACGGATCGGCATCACCTGTTACCCGACGGCTGGCGGCTCCGGGATCATCGCCACCGAGCTGGGCATGCGGCTGGCGGCGCGCGGTCACCACGTGCACTTCATCTGCGCCGGTATGCCGATCCGGCTACGCGCCTTCGACCCCAGGATCAGCTTCCATCCGGTCGAGGCGGCGAGCTACCCGGTCTTCCAGCACCAGCCGTACTCGCTCAACCTGGCCGCCACCATGAGCGAGGTGGTCGAGAGCCACGAGCTCGACCTCCTGCACGTGCACTACGCCATCCCGCATGCGGTGAGCGCGGTGCTCGCGCGGCAGATCGTGCGACCGCGGCGGCTCCGCGTGCTCACGACGCTGCACGGCACCGACATCACGCTGGTCGGTCAGCAGCCATCCTTCCACCGCGTCACCCGCTACTCGATCGACGAGTCGGATGCGGTCTCGGTCGTGTCGGAGTGGCTGGCCGCTCGGACCCGCTCGACCTTCGGGACCGTGCGGCCGCTCGACGTCGTGCACAACTTCGTCGATCCCGAGCGCTTCCGGCCGCTCCCCGGGCGTCCGGAGCGCCAGCGCTTCGCGGCTCCCGACGAGCTGCTCGTGCTGCACGCCTCGAACTTCCGACCGGTCAAGAACACCCCGCGGGTGATCGAGGTCTTCGAGGTCCTGGCACGCGAGCTGCCGGTCAGGCTGCTGATGATCGGCGAGGGCCCCGAGCTCCCGCGTTGCGAGCAGCTGGCGCGTGACCGCGGCCTCGCCGGGCGCGTGACCTTCGTCGGCAGCCAGCAGTACATCGAATCGCTGTTGCCGCTCGCCGACCTGGTGCTGGTGCCGTCGGCGCACGAGAGCTTCGGGCTGACCGCGCTCGAGGCCATGAGCTGTGGTGTGCCGGTGGTGACGACGGCGGCGGGTGGGAGCCGCGAGGTGGTCGACGATGGGACGAGCGGTTACCTGGTCGACGTCGACGATCTGCCGGCCCTGGTCGAGGCGGCGCGCGCCATCCTCGTGGACGGCAGCCGGCGGCGGACCATGGGCGAGGCGGGTCGCCGCGCGGCGGTGGCGTGCTTTCACATCGACGCCGCCGTCACGCGCTACGAGGCGCTCTATGCGCGGCTGCTCGCGGCCGGCGACGATCGCGCCTGAGCCGGCGCCGGCCACGGGGAGCGGTGGCCGCTGCTCCGTGCCTCCTGGACGCCGCGACCCCCCGCCCCGCCGTTGCATCCCGCGCCGCCGGACACGACAACGCGGGGCGCCTTCGCCGGCAACCCCGCGTTCAACTGTCGCAACGCCTGGCGGAGAGGAGAGACGAGGAGAGGATCAGTAGCCGCCAGCCTGCGCCTTGCGCTTCTTCTCGAGATAGTCCTGGATCGAGGCGATGGCCTTGCGTGCCTTGTCGGCGTGTCGGAACTCCGGATCGGTGGTCGACTTCTCGTAGGCCTCGATCGCCGCCTCGAAGTCGTCCTGTGCGTAGTAGGCGCGCGCCAGACTGTAGTAGGCCATCCCGTACGGCTCCGGAGCACGCAGATCGATCGCCTTCTGGTAGGCCTCGATCGCCCCCTCGGCGTTGTCGAGCTTGTTGCGGCAATTGCCGAGGTCGATGTAGGCCGGCGCGTAGTCCTCGCGGATCTCGGTCGCGGCCGTGAACTCCGCCTCGGACTTGTCGAACTGGTCGAGCCGGTAGTACATCTTGCCCAGCTTGAAGTGGGCGGCGAAGGCGTTGACGTGATCCGGGTCGAGCTCCAGCGCCTTCTGATAGGCGGCGATGGCCGAGTCGTAGTCCTTCGAGGTGCGCTCGCGGTCGTACTCGATCGAGCCGAGCTCGTAGTAGGCGTCGGCGTCGTCCGGGGCGAGCTCGGTCGCCTTGGTGGCGCTGGCCGCCGCGACGTCGAGCATGCCGAGCTTCTCCTCGGCGCGTGCCTTCTGCACCCAGACCGCCGGATTGTCCGAGTTCTCCGCGAGCTCGGTGAAGACCTTGAGGGCGCCCTCGTAGTCGTCGTTCAGGTAGAGCGCCTTGCCGTGCCCGATGCAGGCCTCGGTGTGGGCCGGATCGAGCTCACAGGCCTTGCCATAGTCGGCTGCGGCACCCGCGAAGTCGCGCATCTGCTCCTTGACGAAACCGCGATCGAAGTAGCCGCGGGCGAAGTTCGGCTCGAGCTGCAGCACCTTGTCCAGGATGGGCAGGGCCTCGGCAAACTGCCCGCCGCTGATGGCCTGGGCAGCCTGGTTGTACTGCTCGGCGGCGGCGGATGAGATCTCCTGGGACTGGGCGTGGGTCGTCGTTGCCAGGAACGGGGTCCAGGCGAAGCAGGCGAGAGCGAGGGCCCCGGCCAGCACCATCCGGTGCACGTGACGGATACTCAAGCTCGATCCTCCTCTGGCAAACGTCGCGAGGTCATACGCGCAACGTATTGGAAAAACGTCGATAAGCCATCGGTGTGGCGAGAACCTACACAGCGCGCCGCTCGAAGTCAAGGTGCCGGCGTCGGCGGGCGCTGGACCAAGAAACCCGACATGCGGCCGGTCGGTTCGCCCGCCCGCGACGAGAAGAAGCGGTCGCTGTGGCAGCGCGTACAGAGCGTCGGCCCCTGGACCGCTGCCGCTGGCACGCCGAGCGCCGCCAGACGGCGGCGGGCGGCCGCTCCGAGGTCGACGTGCGGCCGTCCGCGCCGACCCGGACGGTGATCCCGGCGGTCGAAGGCCGCCGCGACCTCGTGGCCGACCTCGAAGCAGCAGGGCCCGATGGCCGGCCCGATCACGACCTGTAGCCGGCGAGGCGGGCCGCCCAGGCCGGCCAGCGCGTCGACCGCGGCCTCGAGCACCCCGGCCACCACGCCACGCCAGCCGGCGTGCACGGCGGCGATCAACCCGGTCTCCGGATCGTGGAAGAACACCGGCATGCAGTCGGCCACGGTGACGAGGAGCGGCAGGTCGCACCGCCGGGTGACCAGACCGTCGGCGTCGCCGACCCGACCTGGCGTCTCGACCGTGACCACCCGCGCGCCGTGGACCTGGCGCATGCGCACCGCCCGCTCGAGCTCGATGCCGGCAGCCGCCGCGAAACGGCGCCGGTTCTCGGCCACCGCCTGCGGGCGATCGCGCGTGGCGGCGCCCAGGTTGAGGCTGTCGAAGGGTGGCGCCGAGACACCGCCGTGTCGGGTCGAGATCCCGCAGCGCAGCCGCGCGGCATGCGGGAAGAGCGGCAGGATGGAGGGGTGGCCCGGCGCGCTCGGTGACGCCCCTTGCGAGTTGCCGGAGCTTGCGGCATGGTACGGTCCGCCCGTCGAGCCACCCGCGTCGCCGTGCGCGGCCTGTCGTCGATCCCGGTTCATCATGCTCGCGATGCGTCCTACCCCGTCAGAGTCGGAGGCGGCGGCCGCCCTCGCCGCCGCACGCCGCTTGCTGATCCTAACCGAAGGCATGCTCGGCGTCTTCACCGCCAAGACCGCCACCTGTCTGCTCCGTTTCCGGCCGCACGACGTGGTCGGGCTCCTCGACTCGGTGGCGGCCGGCGCGTCGACGCGCGCGGTGCTCGGGGTCGACGTCGAGCGGCCGGTGCTGGCGACCCTCGCGGAGGCGCTGGCGCTGCGCCCGGACGCCCTGGTGATCGGCATCGCGCCGCGCGGCGGCGGCCTGCCGCCGGCCTGGCGGGCGATCGTGCGTGACGCCGTGGATGCCGGGCTGCACGTGCTGAGCGGTCTGCACACGATGCTCGCCGGCGACGCCGAGCTGCGGGCACTGGCTCGCCGGCGCGGCGTGGCCCTGGTCGACCTGCGGCAGCCGCCGGCCGGCCTGCGGCTGCCACCCGAGCCGGGGGCACGGGCGCCGCGCGCCGCGCGCGTCGTTCTCACCGTGGGTAGCGACTGCAATGTCGGCAAGATGACGGCGAGCGCCGAGATCGTCCGCGCCGCCGGCCGACGGGGCCTCGACGCCGTCATGGCGGCGACCGGACAGACCGGCATGCTGATCGCCGGTGGCGGCATCGCCGTCGACCGCGTGCCGTCGGACTTCGTCGCCGGTGCCACCGACATGCTGATCGAGCGCGCCGGCGTGCGCGACTGGATCGTCGTCGAGGGCCAGGGAGCGCTGGCCCATCCGGCCTACTCCGGCGTCACCCTCGGACTGCTGCACGGCGCGCGGCCCGATGCGCTGGTCATCTGCCACCACGTCGGTCGCGAGGCGATCCGCGGCTACGACGTGCCGATCCCCGGACCGAAGGCGCTCTGTGGCCGCTACGAGACGGCTGCCGGCTGGTGCGCGCCCACCCGCGTCGTCGCCGTGGCGCTGAACGGACACGGTGCCGCGCCCGAAGCGGTGGCCGCCTGCGTGGAGCGCGTGCGGCGGGAGACCGGTCTCGTCGCCGTCGATCCGCTGGCCGACGCCGACCGGCTGGTGACGGCGATCGCCACGGCGCTCGGCGACTGACGGCCACCCACGGAGGGAGCAAGGGATGCAGATTCGCTGGCAGGCGATCGAGCTCGAGACGCGGCTGCCGTTCGTCACCGCGCACGGGGGCGGCCGCCGCTTCGGCCACGTGCTGGTCGAGGTCGAGCACGAGGGAACGGTCGGCCATGGCGAGGCGTCGCCGGCCCGCTACCACGGTGAGGATCAGCGCACGGTGCTGGCGGCGCTCGAGACGCTCGCACCCGCCGCCTGCACGGCGGGCGATCCGGCAGCGCTCGATGCGATCCACGCCGCCATGGCCGCCGCCCTCGCCGGCCATCATGCGGCGCGCTCGGCGATCGACGTCGCCTGTCACGACTGGCTCGGGCACCGGCTCGGGATACCGCTTTGGCGGCTCCTCGGCGTGGAGCGTGAGCGGATCCCGCCCTCGTCCTACACGGTGGCGATCGGTGCCCCCGACACGGTCCCGGCGGCACTGGAGGCGGCGCGCGCCTTCCGGATCCTCAAGATCAAGATGGGCGACGCGGGCGATGCCGAGCGGCTGGCGGCGGTGCGCGGCGCCACCGGGCGACCGCTGCGGGTGGATGCCAACGGCGGCTGGACGGTGGCAGCGGCCCGCGCGCGGCTCGACGAGCTCGTGCGCGCCGGTGTCGAGTTGCTCGAGCAGCCGGTCGCGGTCGCCGACGTGGCTGGGCTCGGCGCGGTGCGGGCGCGGGCGTCGCTGCCGATCGTTGCCGACGAGCCGGCCTGCGTCGCCAGCGACCTGCCGGCGCTGGTCGGTCACGTGGACGGTGTCAACGTCAAGCTGGCCAAGTGCGGCGGCATCCGGCCGGCCCTCGCCATGATCCATGCGGCGCGTGCCTGCGGGCTGTCGGTGATGCTGGGGTGCATGGTCGAGAGCTCGATCGGTATCGCCGCGGCGGCGGCGCTGTCGCCGCTCGCCGACTGGGTCGATCTCGATGGTCACTGCCTCCTGGCGCGCGACCTCGCCACCGGTCTCGAGCTCACGGATGGCCGCGTGCTGCCGTCGCCAGACAGCCCCGGACTGGGCCTCACGATCGATCCCTCGCTGGCCGGCGGCCGCTGGATCGAGGCGCGCCGGCCCTGAGGGGTCTGCCGTTCGCAACCGGAGGAGCAGCACGGTATGGTCGAGCGCAACGTCCGGACGGCCCGCGGGGAGCACGTCGATGGCGCCCATCGTGACCCGGTGCTCCGGCTCACGGTCCTCGGGTCGGGCACGCTGGTGGCGGACGGCCGCCGGGGACCGGCCGGCTACGCCATGGAGCACGGCGCCACGAGGCTCGTGCTCGATGGCGGCACCGGCACCCTGCGCCGACTGGCCGAGATGGGGATCGACTACCGCAGCATCGACCACCTGCTCTACACGCACGTGCACCCCGACCATACCGGCGATCTGGTGCCGTTCCTGTTCGCCCAGCGTCATACCCCCGGTTTCGAGCGGCGGCGCGCGCTGCGGCTGTCCGGCCCGCGCGGCTTCGCCGCCTTCGTGCGCCAGCTCTTGGCGATCTACGGCCGCTGGGTCGAGAGCCCGGACTACGCGATCCAGGTCGAGGAGCACTGGGGCGACGCCTTCGAGATCGCCGCGCTGGCCATCACCACCGCGCGCATGCGGCACCCCGTCGCCTGCATCGGCTACCGCCTGACGGCGCCGGATGGCAGCTCGATCGCCTACACCGGTGACACCGATGCGACCGACGGCATCGTCGAGCTGGCGGCCGACGTCGATGTGCTGGTGGCCGACTGCTCGACGCCCGACGCGGGCAAGGTCGAGGGACATCTCTCACCGGGGCCGCTGGGTGAGCTGGCGCAGGCGGCCGGTGCGCGGCGGCTCGTGCTGAGCCACCTGTACCCGGTCTGTGACGGTGCGGACCTGGTCGGCGAGTGCCGCCGCCACTTCCGGGGCGAGGTCCTGGTTGCCCACGACGGGCTGGTCGTCGAGGTGGCGGCGCGTCGGGTGACGGTCTCGGTGCAGCCGATCCAGGTCTGGCCGACCGGTCTCGAGCCGCAGGGCGGCGCCACCCGTTGAGGGCGCCACGGCGGCGTGCCGGTGCCCGGCGGTGTCCGGCGCCCGGGCGCGGGCGCCGGACTGCATCGCGACGAAACGGCCGCACGCGTGGCCGCGTCGTGGATCCATGTTGCGGGTGCCGATCACTCCCTGAGCGGGAGGCTCGGCAGCGGGTGCCGGGAGGCGCTATGATGCCCGGGTCTCCGGTGCGACGGCCGTGCGCGGGGCCGGGGCAGCGTGGAAGCGCGGCGCGCGCCGGAACGGCGACGGTGGACCCGGGTGAGGGGTGACCGGCAGGTCAGGGGGGCTTCGGACGGATGCACGGAACATCGATGATCGGCAGGATCTGGCTGGCGGCGGCATTGCTCTCGGTCCTGGTGCTCCTGGGGTGCTGGCTCGCCGGACGGCAGGGTGACGCGCAACCGGCCGCCATCGGTCTGTCCGACGCGGCGGCGTCGCGCGACGCCGCGCCGGTCGTGGCCAGCCTGACGAGCGGCCCGGGCCATGGACTCGTCGATCTGCCGCTCAGGCTGGACGCCACGGACGGGGCACTGCCCGCCGCCGGAGAGACGCCCGGTGGCGTCGACGAGGGCGAGGAGGTGGGATCGGGCGCGGACAGCGAGCAGGGTGCGATGGGGGCGGAGGCGCCGGCGAGCCGTGCCACGAGCTACGCGGCGCCGATCGGCCGCGGCGGCTCGCTCTTTCAATCACTCATGGCCGCCGGGATGAGCGCCCAGGATGCCCAGCCGTTTCTGGATGCGCTCGGCGAGGTGGTCGCCCTCAAGCGGCTCCGGCCGACCGATGTCGTCATGGTGGAGGCGGCGCCCGGCGGCAGCGTCCATCGCGTCGAGATCGAGCGTGGCCCGACCGAGCGCTACGAGGCGCTGGCGGGCGCCGACGGGGTCGTGGCGGCGCGGGTCGACATCGCCATCGAGAAGCACGTGCGGCGACTCTGCGGGACGGTGAAGACGTCGCTCTACGAGGCCGTTGTGGAGGCCGGGGGGCATCCGGAGCTGGTGGTGAGGATGGCGGACCTGCTGGCCTGGGACGTCGACTTCTACACCGATCCGCGGCCCGGCGATCACTTCGACGTGCTGGTCGAGGAGCACTGGCTGGACGGCGCCTACATCAACGACGGCCCGGTCCTCATGGTGAGCTACGAGGGGGAGCGGGCCTCGCAGTCCGCGTGCCGCTTCGTCCTCGCCTCGGGCGAGGTCGGATACTTCGACCGGCACGGCAAGTCGCTGCGCAAGGCGCTTCTCAAGTCACCGCTCAACTACCGCCGGATCTCCTCGACGTTCAGCCATCGTCGCCGCCACCCGATCACCGGTCGCTACCGGCCACACCTCGGAGTGGACTTCGCGGCGCCGCGCGGCACCCCGGTCGTGGCCGTTGGAAGTGGAACCGTGCAACATGCGCAGCGCAAGGGTGCCAACGGCAACATGGTGATCCTGGATCACCCGAACGGCTACCAGACCTATTACCTGCACCTGTCCGGCTTCGGTCGCGGGATCCGCCGGGGCGCCCGCGTGCAGCAGGGGCAGGTGATCGGCTACGTCGGCTCGACCGGCAGGTCGACCGGTCCCCATCTCGACTTCCGCGTCAAGCGCCACCAGCGCTTCATCAACCCGCTGAAGCTCACCCTGCCGCCCGGTCCGCCGGTGCCGGAGGCCGAGATCGAGCAGTTCGAGGACGTCTGGGCGCGGATGGCACTGGTCCGGGACTGCATCCCGGGCAGTCAGGCGTTCGCTGGCGATCCGCTGCGCCTCGGCGGGCACCTGCGCCAGCTGGCGGGTGCGTCGGCGCCGCGCTCCGTGTTCTCGGCGTTCTCGGCGCTCGACTGACGGTCGACTGGCCGGGCCGCCGCCGCGTGGTCAGGGTCCCGGCCTCACGTCCCCCGGCGTCGCGCCCGGGTGCTCGACACAGAAGTCGGGCCACAACCCACGGAGCAAGAAGAAGGGCGGTGTCTCGTGACGAGACACCGCCCTTCCTGTACGGATCCCAGGCCGGCCGGCGAGCACAACGCCAGGGTGGCTCGCCAGTCGGTCAGCAGGCAGTCATGTCCGGATGCACGCCCGGGCGAATCGAGCTACGGGGCGACGAAGTGAGTCTGATAGCGCACCAGATCGGTCAGACCAATGACCGTGTCGCAGTCGAGGTCACCCTGGTAGATCGGGGTCTGCGACGTGAACGCCACCTGCCAGGTCTGCAGGTCGTTCACGGCGACGAACCCGTCACCATCCTGGTCCGGGCTGCGCACATCATCGAGCGTGTCGAACTGGAGGCCGGTCACGGTGATCTCGACCACACCGGCGCCCTGGCACGAACCGCCGCCCTGATTGAGGGCATCGGCATCCCAGACGATGACGCCATTGGCGTTCGACGGGCCGCTCGGATTCAGGTTGGCGATCGGGTTGGCGCAGGGCGCCTTGATCTCGATCGCCACGTTGGCTGCGGGGTAATTGGCGATCGGGTCGCCGGCCGCATTCCGCAGGACTCCGCTGTACACGTACTGATTCGCCGCTGGGGCGGTCGAGTTCTTGGGGCTGCGACCCAGGCAGTCATCCCAGGTGGTCTGCGAAGGATCCGGGATGTTCGCGAGGGCGGCACCCACCAGCAGAGCGAGCAGGGCTACGGATACCAATGACGAAACCGCAAGACGCATCAATCTGACCTCCCAGGCGCGCTTGGGTCGCGCCCACTCCAGAAGAGAGATTCCGCGATGTGAGGGGTCGGTGCCTAGGGCAGCCCCCTGATGTTGAACCAAGTCTACCAGATCTTGCGGAAGTCCGGTACCGGCAAACCAGTTGCCGATTGCGAGCCGGATCGCGGTCATCGATGGGGGTTCCCGGGCCCCG
>JASFRE010000076.1:0-12369 GCA_050115055.1 Candidatus Eiseniibacteriota bacterium
CGGGGTCGCGCACGCATGCCGTCCGTCACGCACCACCGTCCCAACCCGCGGCACGCGCATCGCGCCGCCATCGCTCTTGCCATCCTCCTGGTGGCGTCGCCGCCACTCGCCGTTCGTGCCGCCGCCAACGTCAGCTTCGATTTCGAGCAGCGCTTCTTCTTCGAGCCCGGCACCTACCTCAAGGACCACACGCTCATCGCGCACGGCGATCGCTTCCATCTGTTCTACATCGTCGGACACCAGGGCGAGGGCTGGGGAAACCCGGGGAACGAGATCGACTTCGGCCACGCCAGCTCGACCGACCTGATTCACTGGGAGATCCACGACCGGGTGCTGTCGATCGAGCCCGGCACCTGGAAGGACCGCAATCTCTGGGCGCCGCACGTCGTGCCGCTGCCCGGCGGCGGATTCCTCATGGCCTACACCGGCGTCGACTCCTCCGTCACCCAGCAGACCGGGCTCGCCCTGTCGCCCGATCTCCAGGCCTGGGGCGACCTGTCGCCGCTCGAGGCGGCGTACGCGCCCGACACCACCTGGGCGCTGTGGAACCCGGGCAGCTGGTCGAACTGCCGCGATCCGTTCATCCGTTACGAGAACGGCACCTGGATCATGCTCAACACCGCGTCGGCACGCCCCGAGTACGCCGGCGCCGAGCTCGGGGCGATCAGCCTGGCGTTCTCGACGACCGGTTTCCAGTGGGTGGACGCCGGGGCGCCGCTGGCGCTCAACGATCGTGCGGCGGTGCTCGAGTCCCCGTTCCTGTACACGCACGGCGGCTTGCACTACCTGTTCTTCAACGAGGGGGGCGTGATCGGACTCCAGTACACGACCTCGGTGTCGTTGATCACCGGCTGGGACGTCACCGACACCGAGATCATCGACAGCGGCGGCTTCGCCTGCGAGATCCTCGACGCCTTCGGGCACACCTGGTTCTCGCGCGTGCGCGCCGCGTGGCTGCCCGACACCACGCTCGTCACCGGAGCGCTGATCGACACGCTCGGCTTCGCGGGCACGACGCCGGTCACCGGACAGTCGAACACGCTGTGGACCGACTGGCGGCGGCTACCCGGCGGCGGCGCCTTCAATTTCCAGCCGACGTTCGGCGACCGCCCGGCGGCGCGCAGCGGCATCGCGTCGGGCATCGAGGGCCGCTTCTGGATCAACACCGGCGAGGTTTACGCCGAGCCGGTGGCCGGCGGCTGCATCGATTGCGGCGTCGAGGACTTCCGGACCGGCGTGCTCCAGTCGCACACCTTCTTCGTCGCCGGCGACTCCCTCGAGCTCCTGGTCGGCGGCGGCGACGAGCCAGACTCGCTCTACGTCGGGCTGCGCGACGCCTCGGACGACCGGCTGCTGTTCCAGGAGTCCGGCAGCGGTGGTGACGCGCTGTCGCGCCGCGTCTGGGATCTCCGCGGCTGGCTCGGGCGCGAGGTCTATCTCGAGATCGCCGACCTGGCGGTGGACGGCCACATCAACGTCGACGCCATTCACGAGCTCGGCACCGGCAGCGTCGCGGTGGCCCCGACGCCGGCGCCCGCCCCCGGCGCCGCGCGGCTGGCGGCGGCGCCGAACCCGGCGACGCGGTCGCCCGCCATCCGGTACGTACTCGACCGGCCGGCCACCGTGCGCCTGGCGGTCCACGACGCGCGGGGCGGCCTGGTCAGGCTCCTCGTCGACGGGCCGCGGGCGGCCGGAGGTCACACCGTGCGCTGGGACGGGCGCCTCGAGTCCGGGAGCCCGGCACCGTCGGGGGTCTACTTCGTCCGCCTCGAGCTGGACGGCCAGCCCGCCGCCCGCACACGCCTCGTGCGCATCCGGTGAGGGCCCGCCGCCACGCCACCACGAGGTACCCCCTCCGGGCCCATCGCCGAACGGCTTCCATCGTCGCGCCGGCCGATGGCATACTCGTCGCTCCCTGGCCCATCGCCGCATCACCGGAACGATGATCTCCCTCGTCGACATCGCCAAGCACTACGGCGACCGCACACTGTTCGAGAACGTCACCCTGACCATCGGCGTCTCGGAGCGCATCGGTCTGGTGGGGCCGAACGGCTCGGGGAAGAGCACGCTGCTCGAGATCATCGCCGGCCACATGGCGGCTGACGCCGGTACGGTCGGCTGCAACAAGAGCGCCTCGATCGGCTACCTGCGCCAGGAGATCCCCCAGTACCGGGATCGCACGGTCCTGGCCGAGATGCTCGCCGGCCACGAGCGACTCGACCACCTCCGACGGCGCCTCGATCTGCTCGAGGAGGAGATGCGGCAGACCACCGAGCCGGCGCTGCTCGAGGAGCTGGCCGCCCGCCACGGCGAGCTGGAGGAGCGCTTCGCGCACGGCGGCGGCTACGACCTGCCGGCACTCGCGCGACAGATCCTGGGCGGTCTCGGCTTTCGCACCGCCGACTTCGAGCGCCCGACCGCCGAGCTGTCCGGCGGCTGGCTGATGCGGCTGGCGCTCGGCCGTCTGCTGCTCACGACGCCGCACCTCATGCTCCTCGACGAGCCCACCAACTACCTCGACCTGCACTCGGTCATCTGGCTCGAGGGCTATCTGCGGAGCTACGAGGGCTCGATCATCGTCGTCTCGCACGACCGGACGCTGCTCAACAACATCGCCCAGCGCATCGTCGAGATCGACGATCGCCAGCTCGTCACCTACACCGGCAACTACGATGACTACGTGCGCGCACGGGCGCTGCGCGAGGAGGGACTCGAGGCGGCGCGCAAGGCGCAGGAACGCGAGGTCGCGAAGACGCGCGCCTTCATCGACCGCTTCCGCGCCAAGAACACCAAGGCCCGCCAGGTGCAGAGCCGCATCAAGTACCTGGAACGGCTCGAGACCATCGACAGCCCGCGGCAGCGCCAGCGCATCCGCTTCGCGTTTCCCGAGCCGGAGCGCTCGAGCCGCGTTCAGATCGAGCTCCGGGGGATCGCCAAGAGCTACGGCGGACCGCCGGTCTACGAGGGGCTCGATCTCAAGATCGAGCGCGGCGAACGCATCGTGCTGGTCGGTCCGAACGGGGCCGGCAAGTCGACCCTCATGAAGATCGTGGCCGGCGCGCTGCCGGTCGACGCGGGCGAGCGCGTCGTCGGGCGCGGCGTGCGCCTGGCCTACTTCGCGCAGCACCAGATCGAGGCCCTCGACTACCGGCGCACCGTGCTCGAGGAGCTGCGCGACGCCGCGCCGGACCTGCTCGACGAGCGGCTGCGTGGCCTGCTGGGGCGTTTTCTGTTCACGGCCGACGACGTCTTCAAGCCGATCCGGATCCTGTCCGGTGGAGAGAAGGCGCGCGTCGCCCTCGCCCGCCTGCTGGTCGCCGCACCCAACCTGCTGCTCCTCGACGAGCCGACGAGCCATCTCGACATCCCGTCGCGCGACGTGCTCGAGGAGTCGCTCTCCGAGTACGGCGGCACCCTGGTGACGATCTCGCACGACCGGCACTTCATCGAGCGCCTGTCGACGCGCGTCCTCGAGGTCGGCGGCGGCATCGTCCGTTCCTGCCTCGGCACCTACCAGGAGTACGTGGCCAGGAAGCGTGCCGAGGAGGGGGCAACGGCCGGCGACACGACTGCGGCGGCCGGGGCGCCGCGCGATGGGGTCACGGTGCCGCCGGGGCGCGGCACCGCGCCGTCCGAGGTCGATCGGCGCAGCCGCGAGGGTCGGCGCCAGCTGGCCGAGTGGCGGCAGCAGCGTAGCCGCCGGCTGCGGCCACTCCGGCAGGCGGTCGAGCACATCGAGCAGGAGCTCGAGGCGCTCACCGAACGGCTGGCGACGCTCGAGCGCGAGATGGCCGATCCCGAGTTCTATGCCTCCGGTGACCGCTTCGCCGCCACCTTCAAGGACTACGACCGCATCAAGGCCGAGGTGGAGGCGAAGACGCAGCGCTGGGAAGAGCGTCTCGCCGAGCTCGAGGCGCTCGAGCGCGAGCTCGACGAGCCACCGGTCTGAGCACCGCGCCCGCGGGGCACCGCCCGACCCCGTCGTCAGGTCGTGCGGTCGCGGTCGGGGTCGGGGTCGTGCCGGCCGACGATCCCGAGGACGGTGTCGCGGAGATGCCCGTTGGTGGCGATCGCCTCACCGGCATGGATCGTCGCGCGCCCCTGCCAGTCGGTCAGCGTGCCGCCCGCCTCCTCGAGGATCGGCGCCAGCGCCGCCACGTCCCAGAGGCTCATGCTCGGATCGAGCATCACCTCGGCGCGTCCGGTGGCGACCAGCGCGTAGCCGTAGCAGTCGCCCCAGCCACGATCATCGCGCGCCGCGTTGCGCAACGCATCCAGCACCGCGCGCCGCCCCGCCGCCTCGAAGCCGCCGACACTGGTGAAGCAGACCAGTCCTTTGGCGAGCGACGCGCACTCCGAGACCCGCGCCGCACGCGGAGTCGTCCCCGTCCCGGGGCCGGTCATCCAGGCCCCGTGACCGGCGGCGCCGTACACGATTTCGCCGAGTGCCGGCAGCGCGATGACCCCGAGCAGGCTCCGGCCCTCGCGCTCGAGCGCGATCAGCGTGCCGAAGAGCGGTACGCCCTGCACGAAGGCGACGGTGCCATCGATCGGATCGAGGATCCAGGATGCACCGCTCGTTCCGGAGCGCTCGCCGTGCTCCTCGCCGACGATGCCGTCGGCCGGGAACGCGGCGCCGATGCGTCGCCGGAGATACGCCTCGACCGCCCGGTCCACCTCGGTCACCGGCGACCCGTCAGGCTTGCGCTCGACCGCGAGGGTGGCGCTCCGGAAGCGATCCAGCACCAGGCCGGCGCTCTCCCGGGCCGCGGCGAGCGCCAGCTCCAGGCGGGCGCTGAGGTCGGCGTCGATCACGAGGGTGCGCTCCTGTGGGGCGACCGCGTCAGGCGCCCGGAGTCGTCCCGCGGCCCCGGTCCGCGGTCGCCGTGACACCGGTGCGCAGGGAGCCGATCTCGCGATCGATCATGAAGAGCCCGGGCCCCTCCGGACCGACCAGCTCGAGCTTGTCGAGGATGCTCTTGAACAGCGCCTCCTCCTCGTGCTGCTCGGCGACGTACCACTGCAGGAAGTTGAAGGTGGAGAAGTCCTTCTCCGCCAGCGCGGTGTCGGTGAGATCGTTGATGCGGGCCGTCACCAGACGCTCGTGGTCGAGGGTCTGGCGGAAGAGCGACACGATATCGTCGAAGGTGCGCGGCGGGGTCTCGTCGCCGCCGGCATGGGCCAGGGCGCCGGTCTCGTTGACGTAGTCGAAGAGCTTGTACATGTGCCCCATCTCCTCCTGGCTGTGGAGGCGCAGGAAGTGGGCACAGCCCTCGAGCCCCCGGTAAAGGCACCAGGCACTCATCTGCAGGTAGAGGCTGGCGGAGTCGTGCTCCAGCGCGATCTGGTCGTTCAGCTTCTTCAGGAGTACGTCACTGAGCATCGTCGGTGGCTCCTGCGCGGCCGCGGCCGACGCGGGTGGGGCCGGCACGATTGGGGCCGGCACGTTCGGGGCCGGCACGTTCGGAACCGGCGCGTGTCGCTGCGCACGGTCGGCTCCCGGCCGACAGCCGCGGAGCGGACCCCGACGGAAAACGCCCTGCAACCGGTCCGCTGCAGGGCGCCCCGTGGATGAGATGGCGGGGTCGACGAGACTCGAACTCGCGACCTCCGGCGTGACAGGCCGGCGTTCTGACCAACTGAACTACGACCCCGCCAAGTCTCGAACGAAAAGCGCGGAGGAGGGAGATTACCAGGGTCAGGCCGCTTGTCAACCGCCCTCGACCGTGCGGCGGCCGGCATCGGTCGGGCCCGGGCCCGCCGCGCCGAGTCCCAGACAGCGACCGACCGGCGCGAGGCGCCCGCAGAGCACGTCGAGCAGCGCCTCGAAGGTCGGTGGACCGAAGCCGTAGGTCACCAGGCGGGTCCAGCCCTCGGGCAGCAGGGTGACGTCGACCGGGCGGTCGAGGGCTGCCGCGACCCGGCCGCCGGCAGTGCCGAGGGCCGCGGCCAGCGCCGGCCAGCGCGACGCGGCACCGGGACCGAGCAGGCCGAGAGCGACCTGGATGCCGGGCTCGGCCGCCACCAGCCCGGCCAGGAGCTCCGGCTCCCCGGCCGACGCCCGCGGCTCGAGTGCCACGACCCGGCCGGCCGGGAAGCGCGCCGCCAGCGCCCGGCCGAGTCGATCGAGATCGAGGGTCTGTGAGGTTCCGAGCTCGCGCGGCACCACGAAAAGCAGGCCACGTCCCGGGTCGAGCGGCAGCCCGTCGTGCGGCCCGCCGGCACGGGCGATCGCCTGGCGCGGCATCGCCGCCAGCGGTCCGGCAACCCGGTCGAGCACGTGCATCGGGTCCTCGCCCGACACCCCGCGGACGAGCCGGGCGCGCCACGCGCGGACCCGACCGATCGCCGCCGCCATGCCGGCCGCTGCCGCCGCGTCACGCGCGGCGAGGGCGAGGAGCGCGTCACGCGCCCGCATGGCGTTCTCCAGGTCCTCGCAGACGAAGAGATCGACGCCGGCCGCCAGGCCGCTGCCGACCACCGCCCCGAGCTCGCGACCGCCGAGCACACCCTCCATCTCGAGCGCGTCCGACAGCACGACACCGGTGAAGCCGAGCTCGGTGCGCAGCACCTGCCCGAGCCAGAAGGATGACAGCGTGGCCGGAACGTCCGCATCCGGCGCCGGGGTCGCGTGCGGATAGCGCACGTGGGCCGACATGACGGCTGCCGCGCCATCGCGCAGGGCGGCGGCGAACGGCACCAGATCGCGCCGCCGCAGCGTGTCGAGCGCCGCCTCGATCACCGGGCGCGCCACGTGCGAGTCCTGACGCGTGGCGCCGTGTCCCGGGAAATGCTTGGCCACCGTGCCGAGGCCGACGCTCCGGTAGCCAGCCATCGCCGCCAGGCCGTGCTCGACGACCTCCCCCGCCGTCTCGCCGAAGGCTCGACAGGCGATGACCGGGTTCCAGGGCTCGCTCAGCACGTCGAGGCAGGGACCGAGGACCACGTTGATGCCGATCGCCCGCAGGAAGCGCCCGCTCAGCCGCGCCGCCTCGGTGGTCAGCGACGCCTGCCCGGCGGCCGCCAGCGCCATGGCGCTCGGCGCCTCGAAACCGACGTGATCGAGCCGCGAGACCCGTCCCCCCTCCTCGTCGATGGCGATGATCGGTGGCGGGCCGTCGTGCGGATCGAGGCGCAGGACGAGACGGGCCAGCGCCTCCGGGGTCGCCACGTTGCGACGCAGCAACAGGTGACCGGCGAAGCCGGCGATCGCCACCAGACGGCGCGTGTCACGATCGGGCACCCCGGCCGGCAGACCGCTCAGGATGAGCTCACCGGGATCGATCACGGTGCGGAGGTCGGGCGCAGCTCGACCTGCGAGCGAGCGATGTCACCGATGAACGGCAAACGGTAGGCCTCGTAGTTCAGAGCCTTCCACATGACCAGGAGCCAGACGACGATGAAGCCGAGCCCCGCCATCGAGAACATGAGGCGACCCAGCAATGGCATCCAGATGAGGAAGAGCAGGACCACCATGGAGACGATGGCGGCGGCGGCCAGCAGGATGGCCTGCATGGCGTGGAAGCGCACGAAGCGACTACGCCGCTCGATGATGAAGAAGAGCGGCCCGGTGAGCGGTGCGAAGACGTAGCTCAGCGCCGCCGCCAGGTTGGCATCGAAGCCGGTCGAGCTGCCGTCGGCAGCGGGCGCCGTCTCCCAGTCGGCCGGCCCGGCCGCCGCGGGTCGCTCCCGCGGCGCTGCGTCAGTGCTCCCGGTGGCGTCGGCGGTGCCCGTCGAACCGTCGGCGGCGTTCGTCGGACCGGCGGACGGCGTGCCGCTGCGTGGCGCCGCCTCGCCGGTGGGCGTGCCGGACGATGCGGCCGCATCGCCGGCCGTGCGACCGATCACGTCGGCGGTCGCCGCGCGAGCCCGGGCGCTCATCTCGCGCGCCACCTCGCGGACGTCATCGATCGCATCGGCGGTCGACTCGCGCAGCTCCTTGCCGACCTCCCGGGCGGCGGCCGCCGCCTTGACCGCCGCCTCCGCGGCGGCGCGACGCGCCTCCTCGATCGCCTCCCGGCGCCGTGCGTGCTCGGCGGCCGCCGGCCCGCCGGCGTCCTGCGAAGGCGCGCCGCCGGGCGGTGTGCCGTGCGGTCGCGGGGTGTCCGGTGTCTCCGGCTTCTCCGGCACGTCCGGCGTCTCCGGTCTGTCGCGGTCATCCATCTCGATCGCTCCTCGATCCACGGTGCCATCCGGCACGACACGCCGGGACACGGGGGCAGGTCTCCGTCATCGTAGAACGCGCCGCCGGACGCCGCAACCCGTCGTCACGACGGAGCCGGCGCATCGATCCGGGACAACCAGCGAGGCTGGCCGACCAACCGTGGTCCGCCCACCAGTCTCCGGGCCCCGGGCTAAGGGACCACGGTGTCGCTCTCGATATACGGTGCAGGAGACCAGCTGGATCCGGAAGGTGAGGCGGCCCGCGCCTGGCGCGACGCGTCCCGACCGGGAAAGGGGATCAAGCGATGCCGATTGCCGGGGCGAGCACCAGGAAACGCCAACCGATCACCCAGAAACTGCAACGATTCTCGCCCATGCCCGGGCAGAGCGCCGATCTGGCGCTCAAGACCAGCCTACGCAGCTCCTACCTGGATATCAAGAAGCTGCGCGACTGGCTGGGCAACCTCGGGGAGTTCGCGGGGCTCGGACCGGCCCAGCTGCTCGAGCTGCGCGCCGCCGCCATCGAGGCCTTCATCTACCTGATCGAGGAGGCATATGACGGCGAGGACTCGGGCCTCATCAAGGCCACGGCGCTGGTCCGCGGTTCCGAGCTGCGGCTGGTGCTGCGCGATTTCGGGCGCCAGTTCCTGAAGCCCCGGCTGATCGGCGTCGATCCGGAGATCCCGGACGCCTCCGGGCACTGCCTGCTCCTGATCCGCGCCTTCGCCGACGAGGTCAAGTTCCACACCTCGCTCCGCCGCGGCAGCGCCATCGAGATCATGAAGCTGACCACCGGCGACGATTGACCGCGGCGGCGTGCGGTGTCGCATGCCGCGTCGGCCCTCCCCCACAGATCCCCCCGCGCGCGTCAGTGCGTTCCGGCGCGATCACTGCGGAAGGTGCACCGGCAGTCCGCACACGTCAGCACCGAGTAGGACTCCACGTGCTCGCGTGGAAAGTCGAACCCCAGTGCGTACCCGGTCGCCCCGCACTCGGGACAGGTCACCGCCTGCATCGTGAGCTGCTCCAGATCGATCTCGCGCAGCTCCTGGCGACCGCCGGGCTCGACTCGGTAGACGCGCCGGCAGGTGGGACAGGCGCCCATGTAGATCGCCCGCTCGGTCTCCAGCTCGACGCGCAGCACGAGCTCGAGGCCCGCCTGGTCGGGACAGTGCGGGCAACGCGTCTGCTCGAGATCGATGGTCCGTCGTGCCTCGAGATCCATGATCGTCCATCCCTGTCGGGGGGCACGGCGTAGCGCCGGGGACCGGACACCGGGAGACCTGTCGTGGCGGCGGGTCGCCGCCAGCGACGGGCCGGGGCGCGACGCTAGCAAAGGCGCGCGGCGTCCGTCGAGCCCCCAATCCCGGGCATCGGCCAATCTCTGGCCGCCAGCCTCGGCGACGTCAGGGGGCCATCAGCTGCATCAGCCGCATCCCGGGGTAATAATGCGCGAGGATCGCCTGGACGTCATGGCCCTGTCGCGCCATGGCGAGGGCCCCGGCCTGGCACATGCCGGCCCCGTGGCCGTTGCCGCGTCCTCGCGCCACCACCGCCACCGGCCGGCCATCGCGTCGCTCGACCTCGAGCTCGAAGCTCGAGGAGCGCAGGATCGGGCCGCCCACACCGCCCCGGCGCAGCACCCAGCGCACCCGGTCGCCGCCCATCCGGTAGCGCTGGCCACCGATCACCACCGTCATCTGGCGCACCCGTCCCGAATCGAAGCGGGAGTCGATGGAGATCGACTCGAGCGGGCCGCGCGGCACCGACCGGCCGCCGAACTCCTCGACGTAGTGGGCTCGCATCAGGGCAACCAGGGTGGCGGCACTCCAGCGCTCCTGCCAGCGGTAGTGCGGGTGCGAGGCACAGAGATCCGCGCCTCCCAGCCGATCGTCGTGACCCATCAGGTAGGGCGCGGGCGGGAAGCTCCAGGTCTCGTGCGCCGCCGCCAGGCGACCGCCGCAGCAGGCCGAGTAGTAGGCGGCGATCAGCAGGCCATCGTAGGTGGCGACCACTCCGGCGGTCGCCTCGACGGCGGCCGACGCGCGGGGGCGCTCGGCATCGAGGCCACCATAGACCTGATCGCGCACGTCGCCGTAGAGGTCGAAGCCCAGCTCGGCCCAGCGCGCCAGATGCGACAGCGCATAGGTGCGGGCGGCCACTGCCTGCGCAGCCACCGCGGCCTGTGCGTCCGGCCCCGGATCGCCGATCTCGAGCGGCACCACACCCCGCAGGTACTCCTCGAGCAGGACCCGGTTGCTCACGGTGAGGGTGCCGTCAGGCTGACGGTGGATCGCGAGAGCACCTCGATAGCGCGTCTCGCCGACCTGGACGGCGCTGCCGGCCGCCGGTTCGATGCGCAGCGTGTCGGCGATGACGCGGGCACCGGGTGCTCCGGCGCCGAGCGGTGCGACGCAAATCCCCGAGCGCGCCGCGGTGATGGCGACGCGGGCGAAGCGCCCGATGAGCTCGCCACGCGCGTCACGCAGGTCGAGCAGGCGCGACGTCCGGTAGGCCTCGCCGTTGGCGTCGGTCGGCGCCGCGCCGGGGCCTGCGGCGACATGCACGGTGTCGCCCGGCGCGCCGAGCCAGACCGCGATCCCGAGCGGCCGGGCGGGCCAGCGCGGCCGCAACCGTGACACCTCATCGCGCCAGCTCGTGGCGGCACCTGGAACCGCGGCCGGCCGCGGGGTGCGCGCGCCGCCGCAGCCGCCCAGGAGGGCCGCGAGCATGGCGACGGCGAGCCCGGCGAGGATCCCGCCGGCTGGCCGGCCGCCGGCCGGGCCCCGTCTCGCGCCTCTCACCGGTTTGCCCCCGGGTCGCTACTGCTCCGACTGGTCCCGTGAAAAGGGATACTCGCCCTTCTGCTCACCGGCGTAGTAGGCGAAGGCCTTGCCAGCGTCGGCGTAGATCATCACCGCCATCTGATTGCCGGTCGAGTCGGTGTGGATGCGCGCCTCGTCGGGACAGCCGGTGCTACCGATCGTCTTGGCTAGATCCGAGGCGGCGCCGAAGGTGTCGGGCGCCTCCTGGCACCAGGCCGCGACGTCCGCCACCGGATCGGCATTCAGGCAGTAGGTCATGATGATGCAGGACTCGGCCTCGCCAGCCTTGCCGAGGTCGATCAGGATGCGCGACAGGATCTGGTAGCCGAGCGGATCGTCGGGTTTCAGCGCGATGTACTCGCGCGCCGCCGCCTCGGCGGCCTCGTTGTTGCCGACCTCGCTCTCGAGCGTCGCCAGGTTCCACTGGACGGTGAGACGATCATCCCGCGACTCGGCGAGATCCCCGAAGCGCCGGATCACGTGGCGCGCGGTGTCGACCACGGTCGAGTCTCCGTACTCGACGAGGCGCAGCAGCGCGATCTGGTAGTAGTAGAGGTTGTTCACATCGTCGTCGCGCAGCGCATCGGCCTTCTGGAAGAACGAGACCGCCTCGCGGGCATCTTCCTCGCCCGATCCCTGGTTGAGGACCTGCTCGCCACGCTTGTAGTAGGAGATGAACAGGTTCTCGAGGATCGTGTCCTTCTCGGGACAGATCTCGAGCCCCTTCTCGAGCTCGTAGATCGCCTCCTCGTACTTGGCGTCGTTGGCGTAGCAGGAGCCGAGCATGCCGTAACCGCGGCAGTCGTGCGGATCGATGAGGATCGCATTCTCGGCATAGTCGGCGGCCAGCGCGAAGGCACCCTCGTTGAACAGATTCAGCGCCTCGTTGTACTGCTCCACCCAGTAGTGACCACGGTTGTCCCGGATCTTCTCGAGGTCACCGTCGTCGTCGGTCAGGGCCAGCGCCTGGTCGAAGTACCTGGCGACGCACTCGAACTTCTCGAACTCGGCCTTGACCATGCCGAGGAACATGTTGACTTCCCAGTTGTCGGCCATGCCGCAGTAGGCGAGCTCGAACTGCGTCTCGCACTTCTCGAGCACCTCCCAGTCCGGTGGCTGCTTCTTCTTGCCGATTCCCCAGTAGGACTTGCCCGAGCGCCGGTGTAGCGCCGGATCGGTCACCTCGTCGCAGTCGACGTGATGACTGCAATCGACGCCGCTGGTGTCCGCGGCGGCACCGCTGGTGTCCGCGGCAGCACCGCTGGTGTCCGCGGCGGCACCGGTCGCGGCGGCCTCACCCGCCGCCGTTGTCGCCGCATCCGTCTCCTGCGCCTCTGCTTCCGCCGACTGGGCAAGCGCGACGGGACAGACGACGACGGCC
>JASFRE010000077.1:0-12346 GCA_050115055.1 Candidatus Eiseniibacteriota bacterium
ATGACCGGCGCTCCCGCCCGGTAGATGTTGAATGCCGCCGCCGGGGCGGCGGCAATCAGGACGAGGATGCTGGCGAGGACGGGAAGCACCCGCCGGATCGGGTCGAGGGATCTCAAGGCGCAAACCTCCTGGACGACGACCGGACCGGACGGCGTCAGAGATAGGCGTCGAAGTGATGGTCCTCGAACAGCCCCTGCAGGAGGGCATCGGAGTCGACGATGGTCAGGCGATGGTACAGGCAGCCGCGCCGCAGGCAGCCCTCGACGATGCCGCTCGGCAGCTGCAGCTGGAACATCGGCCCGCCGCACGCCTGGCAGTGCGCCTCGTCGGAGCCGAGCGAGGTGCCGCAGCTCGGGCACTCGAACTCGACGATCGTGCCCTTCGGCGGATCCCAGTCACCGACGTTGTCGAAGCGACCGTAGACCGGGTCGAGGTGCACGAGGCCCTCGCGCTCACCGCCCCTGGCCATCACCTTGATGGACGGGAGCCCGTGGATCGGATGGTCGGGGTCCATCAGGCTGCAGCCCTTGGGGCACTTCGCATTACGGATGCCGACCACGCCTTCCGGGAGTCGTAGCTCGATCTTCTCTTCCCTGCGCGCCATGCCTGATCTCCGTCGATGGGGATGCCGTCGATTGCTGTTGCCGATCGCCCACCATCACGCGGTCTCTCGACCCCGTGCGATCTCTCCGGACAAATCGGCAAGAAGTATAGTATGCGCCACCGGAAATCGCACCGTAATCCGGGGCGCCAACCCCCGGCCGGATATGGGGATAGTCGCCGGGACCGGTGCCGGGCGGTGGCCGGCCCGGGCGGCGAGCCCGGCTGGCGGGCCTGGGTGGCGATCCCGGGCGGCGAGCCCGTGGCGCCGGGGGACCGGTCGCGTCGCTGCCCCCCCGGCCCCGGCGGCGGCCGGCGTCTCGCCGCGAGGCACCCGGCCCCGGCGGCTGCTCCCGTGCCTCGCGCGAGTGCCGCGGCGCCCGCTGCCCGATCGGACCCCACTCCCCGGCGGCCGCGATCGCCGCGCGACGGCGGCACCGGCCCCGCGCGGCTAGCGGCGATCGAGCCAGCGGTCGAGGAACGAACGCTTCTTGACCGCCATCAAGTTCTCGACCTCGTCGATCAACTCGCCGTGCGGGTTGAGAACCCTGACGCCGATCCCCGCCCGGTCGGCATGGAAGATCATCACGTTCTCCTGCGACGAGTAGCGGTAGAACCTCGCGGTGTCCCCGGCGTGCTGCCAGTGCGTCGCCCAGGGGTTCGGCTCCTCCGAGTAGTAGGGCGCTCCGGCGCCGCCGCTCACCAGGTACCAGGTCGGATGGGCGAGATCCTCGAGCGGCGAGCAGGACTCGGCCGGCCAGTCGATCCGCCCGTTGCCGTCGCGGTCGTCGCGCGCCGGGTCGCCGACCGGCACGGTCGCGTCGATCAGGACGCGATGATAGACATGCTCGTCGGAACCGAGCACCGCGGCCACCTTGGCATAGCGCCCCGCCAGGCGCACGAGCTGGTTGCGGACCTCGATCAGGCCGAGCGCCTCGGGCACGACGCGGCCGTCGCGGTAGGTGCGGGCGCGGACCGTGTTGTCGCCGTCGTACCACATGGCGTCACCGACGTGCCCCCCCATCGGGAAGACCGGCTCCTGCGCGTACAGGATGACGTAGCGCACGGTGGGATCGTGCTCGGCCCGCTCGAGCTCCTCCTCCAGCCATGCGAGCTGGTCCTGGAGGATGTAGCCCTCCGGCGAGCCGCCGTACTCGAGGCTGTGGTCCGCGGCCCAGTAGTTGTTGTTGAAGGCGATGGCGAGGACCTGCCCGTACTGCAGCGCGTAGACGTTCTCCTCGTAGGCGGGACGCCGTGGATCGGACGGCAGCGGCCCGTTGGAGGGATTCAGGAACTCGCGGGCGAACACCGCCTCGGCGCTCGAGGTGGCGTATGGCCAGCGATCGAGCGACACGCGGCCATGCTCGCGCGAACGGTAGACGCGCAGCAGCGTGTCGTGATTGCCGATGCAGGGGTAGATCGGCCGCGAGCTCCAGAAACCGGCCACGGCCTGCTTCCAGCCGCGCAGCTGGGTCTCGAAGTCGAGCTGAGAGCTCGTGTAGCCGTTGACCAGATCGCCGCCGAACAGCGCGAAGTCGACGTCCTCGACCACGGCGAGGGCCAGCAGCTGTGTCAGGGTCCGGTGGTTGAGGCCCATGAACGCGAGCATGCCGCCGCCCCGGCCCTGGCGGCTGTCGCCGGTGTAGGCGAACCGGACCGCACCTCCCCCGCCCGGCTCCGGCGCGGTCCTGAAGCCATGCGAGGCGGTCGTCGACGCCCCGATCTGGACGCGGTAGCGATAGTCGTGCGCCGGCTCGAGGCCGGTGAGCGCGATCTCGTGCCGCAGCGCGGCGGCAGGGCTCTCGAACGTGCGCCCGTCGTCGAGGCTGACCCGGGCGACGATTGGCTCGCTGGTGCGCAGCGCCACGACGATGCGGGTCGGATCGCCGCTGTGTAGCAACCCGACGAACGGCCCCTCGACGATGGAGGGCAGGGCGCGGAAGCCCTCGTCGGTGCGCTCGAAGAAGACGAAGGTGTCGTAGGTGCCGAGGTCACGGTCCATCCCGGGCAGCTCGAGACGGAGCTCGAACCTGACGCAGAGCTGGCCACGTCGGGTCCAGCCCTCGCTGTTGTCCTCGTCGAGGAGCTGTGCGACCCGCAGCGTCGTGGCACCCGACCGCACACGGGAACGCGTGCGGAAGCGCTTGGCGTCGAACTCGGTCTCGTCGGCCTCGAACGGGTAGGGACCGGCCCAGGCCGATCCGTAGATCCGCGCCGGATCGATGGTGGTGCCGTCGGTGAGCGTCGTCACGGCCCGGAAGTCGACGCTCAGGCCGTCGGCGTCGCCGTCGCCGATCGCCGCGAAGACCTGGTCCAGCGACAGGGCGTTGCGCACGCCGACGTGATGGCGCTCCTCGAAGCGTTCACGAATGGCGGCGAGATCGACCGGCAGGTCCGACGGGTCGGCGGCAGCGGCGGCGGTGGCCGCGGGCGACGCGGGCGGGTCGGCCTCAGCGGCGGCGGCGGAGGCGGCGGAGGCGACGGGGACCGCACCGGCGGCCAGGGCGAGGATCATCGCCGCCGCGGCCGCCACCCCGCCGAGGGCGACGCGGCGACGGAGGGCCGCACCGGGGCGGACGCTGGCCGGTTTGGCGGCGCACCAGGCCGGTCCAGCGATGGGCTGCCGGCCGGGCGACGGGTCGATCTGGCGAGTCGCGAGCATGAGGATCTCCGGCGAGAGACAGGGGCACGGGCCAGAGCGCGCCGGCGGCGGCGGTCCCGACGAAGCGTCCCGAAAGCGGCGGTCGAGCCGCCCGGCCGCCTCTACTTACCGCAATCGGAGCCGACCGGCAACCACGCCGCAGCGGTGTGGTGGCGGCGCCGCGAGCCCGGGTGGTCCCCGGGCGCCCGGGGTCGTCGGCCCCACAACCGAACCACACGGCGGTACCGGACGACGCCGGGCGGTACCGGACGGTACCGGACGACGCCGGGCGGCACCACGACCACCGGAGGCGAATCGCACGGCGGCCGGGCCGGATCCCAATCGTTGTGATGGACCGCGCTCCCACCACAGCCGCCAGCAGCAGAAGCAGCCGCAGACCGCCGTCCGGTCGCCACGCCGCCCGCCGTTCCGGTGCACCGGACGGACCCACCGCCGGGAGCGCGACGCCGTCGGTGCTCCAGATGGCCGGCCCGCTCATCATCTCGTTCTGGATGCGGGCGATCGTCACCTTCGTCGATACGATCTACGCCTCGCGGATCGGCGACAGTGCGGTGGCGGCGATCGGGCTGACCATCCCGTTCGAATTCCTGATGATCGCCCTCTGGGTCGGGCTCTCCACGGGTCTGACGTCGGGCCTGTCGCGCGCGATGGGGGGTCGCTTCGGGGCGCAGGTCGAGCAGTACCTGCGCGTCTCCTGGCGGCTGGTCTGGATCGCGTCGCCGGTCTTCACGGTGATCGGTGCCGGCATCTGGCTGCTCGCCGGACGGGTCGGGCTCGATCCCGAGGTCGCGGCGAGCTTCCGGGTCTACGGCGCGGTCCTGATCGGCGGCTCGGCCTTCACGTCGTTCTGGTCGATCATTCCCGATTCGCTGGTCAAGGCGCATCAGGACACGCGCTCGACCATGTGGGCCGGCATCTGCACGAACATCATCAACGTGATCCTCAACACCGTCTTCCTCTTCGTGCTCGAATGGGGCGTGTTCGGGATCGCGCTCTCGACGGTGCTCGGGCGGATCGGCGGTCTCTGGTACGCCATCGTCCGGGCGCGCTGGCACGAGCGGAGGCGGCTGGCAGCGGGGCGAGATGATCGGCCGGAGCTCGACCCGCGACCCTACCGGTCGATCCTCGGGCTGGCGATTCCCTCGTCGCTGACCTTCGCCCTGATGGCGGTCGAGACCGCGCTCGTCAACGGTCTGCTGGCGCACATGGCGCATGCCACCGAGGCGATCGCCTCCTACTCGATCTACTACCGGGTGGTGCTCTTCGCGCTGCAGCCGGTGATCGCCACCGGCGTGGCGATGCTGCCGTACGCGGCGCGCCGCTTCGGCGAGGGGGATGTGGCCGGCGTCCATCGCGGCATCCGGCAGACGGTGGTGGCATCCGCCGCCTACGCGCTGGTGGTGGTCGGCCCCATCATGCTGATCGGGGCCCCGTGGATCGCCACCCACCTGGCGGAGTCGCCGCTCACCGCCGCCTTCACGACCTTCGCGCTGCGCGCCGTGCCACTCGCCTGTCTGACCGGCGCCCTGTTCCTGCTCTGCCGGCCGGTCTTCGAGGCCATGGGTCGCGGCGGTCCGGGGCTCGTGATGGCGGTGATCCGCTATGGGGTGCTGACCGCGCCGCTCGCCTGGTTCGGCATGCACACGGCCGCAGGCCTCGGAGAGCCGCCGCTCTACGGGCTCATCGTCGGGCTCCTCGGCGCGGCGGCGATCGCGTCGCTCATCTTCGCCGTCTGGCTGTGGCGCGCACTGCCACCGACCGGTCGGGAGGACGCCGACCGCACGGGGGGCAGCGGGACCGGGTCGCGCCGGAGCGAGGCGGACGCCCGGGTCGCGGTGGACGGCGCCCAGGCGCCGGCCGCGAGCGACCCATCCGACGACACGGTTTCGCCGGCGACTCCGGCCGGAGTATGATCGTCAGCCACCCGACGCCGGCCGCCCGCCAACCGGCGACCGCGGGGGTATCGCCCGTCGCTCCCGCCACCGCCGGCCCATCCCCAGCCGATCACGATGCCGACTATGCCGGAGACACGCACCGACACGTCCGCGACGACCGCCCTCCCGCGGCAGCCGCTGCGGGGCGAGATCCGTGCGGTGCTGGCGCTCGCCGCGCCGGTCGCCATGGTGCAGCTCGGCATGATGGCGATGGGGACGGTCGACGCCATGATGCTGGGGCGGGTGTCGGAGTTGGCGCTGGCCGCGGGCGCCCTCGGCGCGAGTCTCACCTTCGGCCTGCTCTGCTTCCCGATGGGCGTCCTGATGGCGCTCGATCCGCTGGTGGCGCAGGCGGTCGGCGCCGGCGACCGCGACGGCGTGGCGACGCACGTCAAGCAGGCGGCGCTGGTGGCGCTGCTCCTCTGCGTGCCGCTGGCGCTCATTCTGTGGGACACGCGTCCCGCGCTGCGCCTCTTCGGCCAGCAACCGGAGGTCATCGAGCTCACATCGGGCTACCTGCGCGCCATGATCCCGGGGCTGCCGGCGTTCCTGTTCTTCGTGGTCCTCAGGCGCACCATCCAGGCGATGAGCGTCCTCACCCCGGCCTTCATCGCCATCCTGGTCGGCAACCTCTTCAATGCCGCGGGCAACTGGATCCTGATCTACGGCAATCTCGGCGCCCCGGCGCTCGGGGTGGTCGGCTCGGCCTACGCGACCGCCATCTCGCGCTGGTCATCGGTCGTGATGCTCGCCGTCCTGGCGGCGCCGACCCTCGAGCCCTACGGTGACGCGCTCCGTGCCGCGCGGATCCGGCTGGCGAGCCTGCGGCGCCAGGTGGCGATCGGGCTGCCGATCGGCGCCCACATCGCGCTCGAGATGTGGACCTTCGGGGCGGTCGCGCTGCTCATGGGGCATCTCGGGGCGCGCGAGCTCGCCGGTCACCAGATCGCCCTCAACCTGGCGGCGATCGCCTTCATGTTCCCGCTCGGCGTGAGCGGCGCGGCGTCGACGCGGGTCGGCAACGCGATCGGCCGGCGCGACATGCCGGGCGCGCGCCGCGCGGCTGCGGTCTGCCTCTGCCTGGGCGGCGGCATCATGACGGTCTCGGCGCTCGCCTTCTGGCTGGCACCGGAGCTCCTGAGCCGTCTCTACACGCCGGACGTCGACGTCATCCGCATGGCCGCGGCGCTGCTGCCGATCGCCGCCATCTTCCAGGTCTGCGACGGCATCCAGGTGGTCGGCAGCGGAGTGCTGCGTGGTGCCGCGGATACCCGCGTGCCGGCGGCGATCGCCTTCGTCGGCTTCTGGCTGCTGGGCCTGCCACTGGCGGCGCTGCTGGCCTTCCGCCAGGGCATGGGTCCGCAGGGGCTCTGGTGGGGGCTGACGCTGGGGCTGAGCGTCGTGGCGGCGCTCCTCGTCGCGCGCATCGTGCGGCGCTTCCGCGGCGAGATCGCGGCGGTGGTGACGGTACCGGTGAGGCCCGGGGCGCCGGCGCAGATGGAGATCGGAGCGCCTGCGATCCTGCCGGGCACCGGTTCGCCGTCGACTGCAGCCCTGCCGGGCGAGGAGAGCTGATGGGCCGGGAACCGACGGTGCACGACGACGACCCCTTCCGCCACTGCCCGCGCTGCGCGGCGCGCCTGGAGTCCTTCGACGACGACGGCGTGGCGCGCCGTCGCTGTCCGGGATGTGGCTGGGTACGCTACCGCAACCCGACGGTCGGAGTCGCCGTCGTGCTCCAGGACGGGGACGGATGCCTGCTCCTCGGCCGGCGCGCCGGTGGCGGCTGGTGCATCCCCTGCGGTCATGTCGAGTGGAACGAATCGACCGAGGACGCCGCACGCCGCGAGCTCGCCGAGGAGACCGGGCTCGAGATCGCCCTCGACGGCGTCCTCGCCGTGCACTCCAACTTCCACGATCCCGCCCACCACACGGTCGGCGTCTGGTACCGCGGGCGGGTCACCGGCGGCACGCCGCGCGCCGGTGGGGACCTGGTCGAGATCGCCTTCCACCCGCTCGACGCTCCGCCACCGCTCGCCTTCCCGACCGACGCACGGGTCATCGCCGGGCTGGCCGGCCGCGCCTCCCGGGGCAGCGATCCCACGACGCGGTGACCGCTCATGCGGCCCGCGCGTCGTGGTGACGACCGAGCAGCTTGCTGGCCGGCGTCGCCGTGACCCCGTGCGCGGTCACCGAGGCCGCGACGGCCAGCGTCGCCAGGCTCCAGAGCTCGGGCCTCCCGGTGCGCTCGACGGCGACCGCCGACCACAGGATCGCGGCCACCCCCATCGGACCGAACCAGCCGAAGAACACGGCGCCGGCCAGATCGGCCCGCAGCCCCAGTGCGTGCCGGAAGACCAGCACGGCCGGCAGCCGGCGGAGCAGCAGGATGCCGACGATCACCGGACCCGACGTCCATCCGAGCGCCCGCCACGCCGACCAGGGCAACAGGGCACCCAGCAACAGGAAGACGGGCAGCTCGAAGAAGCGCGTGAGCACCTCTTGCACGCGCTCGTAGCGCGCCTGGTCCTGGCCGCGGACCATCCAGTTGAAGACCAGCGCGGCGGCGAACACGCCGAGGATGCCATCGCTGTGCACGACCCCGAGCAGGCCGAGCACCGCGAGGGACATGGCGACCCCGAGCCCCAGCAACGCCGTGCGCTCGCCCAGCGCACGTCGCGCCGACCACAGCTCGAGCCGCGCGACGATCCAGCCCAGCGCGATGCCCGCGGCGATGGCGAGCACCACCTCGCGTAGCAAGGTGTCGAGCACGAACGAGCGCATCGCCTCGCCCGTTGGCTGCGCGATCAGGAGGAGCGGGGCAGCCAGCAGCAGGTAGGCGAGACCGTCGTTCGCCCCCGACTCGAGGGAGAGCAGATGACGGATCTGTGCCGGGATCGTTCGCTCCGCCAGCTTGCCGGTGACGATCGAGCTGGCGACGACCGGGTCGGTGGGCGTGATCACGGCGCCCGCCGCCAGCGCCAGGAGCATGCTCCACCCGAATCCGATCCAGATGAGCAGGCTCGAGACGATCCACATCAAGGGCATGACGACGAGCAGCACGACCGCGGCGGGCCGCCAGCACCGGCGAACGTAGGTGTCGGGGAGGCGGAGCGCCACACCGACGAGGGAGATCGCCAGCGAGAGACGTGCGATCTGCTCGATCAGTGCCATCGGAGCGAGACCCCACTCCGCGGGGTCGACCAGCTTCAGGACGGCCGGGCCGACGAGCACGCCGATCACCAGGGCGACCAGCGGCTCCGAGACCCAGAGACGGCCCTTGATGATGCCTCCCAGCAATCCCAGGAGGAGCATCACCAGGCCGAGGATGGCATAGACGGAATCGAGCATCGCGGGGGCCCCCGGACGTCAGGTCGCGCGGCGGCAGCGGGTGGCGCCGGCGCACCCTCACGCGCCTCGTACCACCTCCTCGAGCGCCCGCCTGAGCCGCCGGTGCTCCACCATGCGCCGCGCGTACTCGGCCTCCCCCGCCTTGCCCTTGGCACGCAGCAGCGCCACCAACGCCTGCTTGTCGCGCGACGGCCAGCGCTCGAGTCCGGGGACCAGAGTCATGACCAGCGACAGGCGTTCGAAGGCGATGCGCTGCGGCTCCGGCCAGCGCCGCCAGCCCGGGCAGCGCAGCGCCCTGGCCACCGACTCGGTGGCGGCGGCGGTCGCCTGCACGGCATCTCCGTCATGGCGCTCGCCGATCAGGCGGGTGACCGCGAGACTCAGATCGGCAATGGGAAAGTCGGGAGCGAACGGATCGCGATCCGGGTCGAGCGTCAGGTAGAGGTCGCTCTCCGCCAGCCGCTCCAGGACGCGCACCGACGACCGGTAGCCGCGATCGCGCCGGATCTTGGCGCGCTCGGCGGCCGCCAGCTCGCGCACCTCCTCGAGCCGCGGCACGAAGCCGAGGTTGTAGTAGAACCAGAAGGAGCCCGACTGGATGCCCTCCTCGTTCTCGTAGCCGACCTGGTAGCGCTCGATCTTGAAGCGCGTGGAGCCGAAGTGGGCGTGGAAGACGCGCACGAACTGCGCGAAGACGTACCGCGACTCGCCGCCACGCCAGGTCTCGAAGATGTTGACCGCCAGCTCGATGTCGTCGAACAGCATCGCCCCGACGCCATAGCCGAAGACGAAGCCGTTCTTCAAGACGAGGACGCCGTAGTCGCTCTCCACCGGCAGCCGCCAGGCCGGCTGCATGCCGAAGAGCACCAGCTCGTAGCCGCGCCCGACATCGGCGACGAGCACCTCGTCGCGAGCCGCGAAGTCGATCGGGTAGAGCGCGCGGTGCCGCACCGCCAGCGTCGAGCGCACCAGCTTGATGAGCGACGCCGCGCGACTGGCCGGCGCCCGCCGGATCGCCTCGAGGGGCCGCGTGATCTCGGCGCCGAAGTCGTCGATCCGCCGCAGGAGGCCGTCGGCGTGGTAGTAGGGCCGGGCGGACGCGGAGCCGGCGTGGGTCCGTGCCGCCGGCAGGTCGCCGAGCTGCCAGACGACCGGCAGGTCGAGGGCGTCGTAGACCCGCATGCGCGCCGCGTGATCGGGGATGGCGTGCGCGAGGCGATCGAGGAGCCAGCGCAGGCTGGACCGGCCGTGGCCGCCGCGCCGCATCTCCAGCCACTCGCGCGTGCCGATGTCGGCCAGGTCGAGGGCATCGTTCTCGACCCAGGCGCAGCAGAGCGGCAGCAGGTGATCGATCTTCTCGGTCTCCTCGAACTCGCCCCAGTCGATGTCGAGCGTGTCCCCGTACCAGCGCACCAGCCAGTCGACCACGGAGAAGTCGTAGCGGTAGTACATCGGGGTCTCGACCAGACCGCTGTCCTCGAGCTCCGCGGCCGCATCCGGGTCGAAGGCCCGCAGCCTCTGGACGCGCGCCGCGAAGCCCCGCGCCTCGCGGCAGGCCAGGCGGAAGGTGCGCGCGTCATCCGGATAGGCACGCGTGAAGAGCAGCGCCTCGTGGTAGTCGAGCAGCGTCCGGGGATCCAGGATCTCGGTGTCGGCGAGGCGCTCGAGGAGGGCGAACCGCATGACGCGCGCCGGCTCGGAGAAGTCGGCGCGGAGCTCGACGAGGCGGCGGACCAGGGCGCGGGCCGAGGCCGGGAGCCTGGGCGGGCTGCCACTGCCGTCGCCTGCGGCGCCGGCAGCGCCAGCGGAGGCGGTGCCGGAGCCGGCGCCTCCCCCACCGCCGTCGGTCCTGCGGGTCATGCCGGTGCGGCGGCTGCGGCGGCGGTTCCCGTCGCCGGCCGGCCGCGACGAGCGGGCGCGCCTGGTCCCCGTACTCATGGTCGCCGTCCGGTCTGTGGACGCGCGCCCGTGGCGCGCACGCGCCCTGGAGGGTCATCCGGGCCGCGCGACCGCGGTCAGGTAGATCGCACCCTCCTCCTCGCCATCGGCGCCGATTATAGACTCGATCTCGTCGTCGAAGAAAGCGGCCATGGGGCAGCTCACCAGCCCCAGGCCGACCGCCGCCAGGGCCAGGTTCTGGGCGATGTGGCCGGCATCCAGGTAGACGTAGCGGTAGGCGCGCTGACCGTACTTGATCTTGCAGCGGTCGAAGACGGCGCTCCAGACGAAGACCGCCGCCGCCTCGCGGGCGATCGGCTGCCCGCCGGCGGCATCGGCCAGCGGCCGGCGGAGATCGCCGGCCCGCACCAGCTCCAGGCGGTGGTGCTCGACGTCGTAGTGGTGGACGCCGGGCTCGACCCCGTCGACGGCGTGCACCACGACATAGGTCTCGACCGGGTAGAGCGCCCCGGCCGACGGCGCCGCCCGCATCGCGTCGCGGCCGGCGCCGGCGGTGAGGCCCTGGGAGGCCCAGAGCAGCTGCGAGAGCTCGGCCCGGGCGAGCGCCCGGCGGGCGTAGCGCCGCTCGCTGCGGCGCGCGGCGATCGCCTGCCAGAGTCCCGCCCCGCCGTCGGTGTGTGGCGCCTCGAGCTCGGTGACGGCGGCCTCCGGGTAGCGCTTGTAGAGCGCCGGCGGCCGCCGGATGGTGCGCGGCTCGGCGACCTCACGGTCGCGCCGGTAGCGGGTGGCGAGCTGGAAACGCTCGCCGGCCGGGACGATGGTCGACATGGGGCCTCCTACCGATGCGGCCGTCGGCAGCTGACGGATCGGATGGGAGCACGGATCGGATGGTGTACGGATCGGTGCACGGATCGGATGGGTGCAACGATCGAGCCGCCTCCCGGCTCACCGCACAGCGTAGCAGACCACCTCCATGCCGGCGGCGTCCTCCTCAGCGTCGGCCTCCTCGCCCCGGCTGCCACCCTGCAGGGTGATCATGGCGTCGGTGAAGCCCTTGACGAGGACCGCGCGGTCGATGGCGCGGTTCAGGATGAGCGCGTCGTCGCGGGCGTCTCCCTCCACCGGGAAGGCGACTTGCTTGACGAAGTGTCCCTCGGGGTCGAAGACATCATAGGTGACCAGCGTGCCGGGGTCGTTGCCGTAGGCGCCGCGCGACGTCTGGACCCAGAGATCGCCGTCCTCGGCGTACTGCATGGTCATCACGACCGGCTCGGTGTCGGCGATGTGGGTGGCGATCTCGAACGGGAACTGCCGGCTCACGCCGCTGAAGATCGCCTCCACGATCTGCCGCCCCTCGTCGTCGCGCGGCCAGGGCTCGTACTCGCGCTCGATGACCCGGTTCAGCGTGCCGTCGCGATCGTAGACGCTGATGGCATAGGTGTCACGGTGCGGCGCCGCCGCGACCTGACCCTCGCCACCGACCGCGAAGCGGCGCGGGTAGACGAAGTACAGCTCGTTCTCGTCGAGCGTGAAGTCGGTGAAGTCCCAGGTGTACTCGCGCTCCAGGTAGGTCGTGCTTGGCGTGCCGTCGGTGTTGTAGCTGGCCAGCAGGTCGTGGCGGGTCTGCTGCGGTCGCTCGGGATCGGGATGCACCATGGTCGGGCAGAGCACCAGGTTGCCGCCGGCGCACTGCGCGTCGCGCAGGATGGCGAAGCCACCCTGGGTCGGGTCGCCGCCGATCTTGATCTCGCCGGCCGGGTTGTTGTCGAGGTCGATCTGCGTGATCTTGCCGGGGAAGACCTGCACCAGCCCGAGGGTGCCGTCGGGCAGGAACAGCATGTCACCGGGGGTCCGCACCTCGCCGGGGCCGTCCCCCTCGCCGCTCAGCGTCCGGTTGAAG
>JASFRE010000078.1:0-12195 GCA_050115055.1 Candidatus Eiseniibacteriota bacterium
CAGGGAGCGACCGATCTCTTCGAGCGCAACGGTCTCCACGGCGTGGATCTCCTCGCCAGCCGCGGCCGCCTGACACTCGATGCAGAGCTCGACTGGCTCCGGCGCACCGTCGAGGCCACGGGATCGACGGCCGCGGCGTCGAGCGCGGATCGGGTCTACCACGCCCGGGTCGGCTACACCGTGCCGCTGGCCGCGGGACGGATGCTGGAGCCCGTCTACATGGTCTCGGGCTTCGAGGGCGATCCGCACTCACCGATCGCCCCCGATGCGCTCCAGCGCCTGCACGAGATCGGGCTGAACCTCTACCTCGACGCGAACCGCTATCGACTCGGCCTCCACTACGGTCGGTATGACGGGGATGACGAACGCAGCTTTGTCGGTGCGAGCGTGCAATGCACGGTCCCGTAGCCGGTCCGGCAGTCGGGTCGGCAGCGGGGTCGGGAACGGTGTCCTGTCTGCACCGCACCCGCCGCGCGCACCGCGTGAGTGGTATGATCATCCTGTCACGATGACCGACCGGGTCGCACCGACCCGCCGGCATCGTGACGACACCGGCCACTCGGAGCTCCTTCCAGGCAGGCCCGCCCGGAGGTGATCCGGAAACCACGACTGGCAGGGAGAACCACGTCATGCCCCCCGACCCCGTATCACCTCGCGTCACCACGCGTCCGGTCGCTCGCCGTCTCCTGCTTCTGGCCTGCATCGCCGCGACGGCAACGTTCCTCGTACCCGGCGCCGGCGCCCAGCCCATGGTGATCGACCGCGACCAGGCCGTCGAGCGCGTCACCACCTCGGTGCTCGGGGGATCGCTGGACGGCGTGCGGGTCCACGTGCTACCGCGCCCCGTGGCGGCCGGTGAGACCATCGAGACCTGGCACCGCGAGGTCTACACGGCGCGGACCACCGGCTGGCTCGTGTTCATCGACCGCCATCCGGGCGCCAACTGGGAGCATCCCTGCTGGTACGTGCAGGTCGACGCGATGACGGGGGCGATCGAGCGCCATGCGGCCACCACCCCTCCGCTCCTGCTGCCCGAGCTCGTCGAGGTGACCGACGGTCGCGACAATCCGCCGCCGGGAGTCTCCGAGGCGGCGCTCGAGCGCTTCAGCGAGCAGCTGCGCCGGCTGCCGCACCCCACGCCGCGCACCGGACGCGGCCAGGCCTATGCCTTCCTGATCAGCGGCGGGGCCAATCAGTCGAACAACCACATCCGTTACTGGAATGACTGCGCCTTCATCTACCGGGCGCTCGTCGAGTACTACGGCTATGCGGACGACCACATCCGGGTCTGCATCTCGGACGGCACCGATCCGGCACCTGACCGCTCGAATGGCACCAACTCACCGGCCGATCTCGACGGCGATGGCGACCCGGACATCGAGTATCCGGCGACGCTGCAGTTCATCGACCAGGTGTTCGGCGAGCTGGCGGCGACCCTCACCGCGGACGACCAGCTGTTTCTCTTCACCACCGATCATGGCGGTCAGGAGTCCGGTCAGGACTGCTACCTGAACCTGTGGAACTTCGAGGAGCTCCGGGATGACCAGCTGGCGGCTCACATCGCCGCACTGCCGTGCGAGACCATCGTCTGCACCTTCGAGCAATGCTACAGCGGCGGCATGATCGACGATCTCGAGGGCGACGGACGCGTCATCGCCACCGCCGCGGCCTGGAACGAGCTCTCCTGGGCGATGGCGCCCGATTACATCTACGATGCCTTCGTCTACCACTGGACCTGCGCGGTGGGCTGGGCGACGCCGGCCGGCAACCCGGTTGACGCCGATACCAACAACGACGACATCGTGTCGATCCACGAGGCGTTCCTCTACGCCGAGGCGCACGACCAGGCCGACGAAACCCCGCAGTACAGCAGCACGCCCGCCCAGCTCGGTGACGCCCTGAACCTCTTCGGCAACCTGGAGGGGGTCTACCTGACGCTGGATGCGGTGTCGATCGACGACGACGCCAGCGGCGCCTCGCAGGGCAACGGCAACGGCTTGATCGAGTTCGGCGAGACCATCGAGCTCACGGTGGCACTGCACAACATGGGGCTCACCGACGCCTACGACGTCACCGGCAACCTGGCAACGCTCTGCCCGTACGTGACCCTGCTGGTCGCCGGCGGCAGCTTCGGCACCATCCCGGCCGGCGGCACGGTCTCGAACGACGTGCCCTTCGTGGTCGGTGTGGCAAGCGGGGTACCGGACGGGGAACCCCTCGAGCTCGACCTCGCGATCTCGGAGAGCCCCCACCTCCTGGACCTCGACCTGGTCGCGGCGGCGCCGGTCCTGCAGGCCTCCGTGAGCCGCATCGACGACTCGTCCGGTGACGGCGACGGGCAGGCCGACCCCGGCGAGGACGTCATCGCGACCCTCCGTATCGAGAACCTGGGCGGCGCCGCGACGCCGGCCCTGTCCGCGGTCCTGTCGGGCGGCGGCTACTTCACCGTCGATCCGACGCCCAGCCAGGTCGAGCCGATCGCGGCCGGCGCCAGCACGACGGCCGGCGGCTTCGCGATCTCGATCGCCCCCGAGTGTCCCGAGCTGACGACCGGTCAGCTGGCGCTCGACCTGACGGCAGCCGGCTCCTACGCCACGGCGACCGACGTCTTCCTCATGGTCGGACCGTGGTTCGACAGCGCCGAGGTCGATCTCGGCTGGACCCTGGGCACCGCCGGTGACGACGCCACCTCCGGGATCTGGGAGCGGGTCGATCCGATCGGGACGATCTACAACTCGCAGGCGGTGCAGCCCGAGGACGACCACACCGCCGAACCCGGACACCTCTGCTTCGTCACCGGCAACGGCACGATCGGCGGCGCGGCGGGCGAGAACGACGTGGACAACGGCAAGACGACGCTGCTCTCGCCGGTCTTCGATCTCGACGGCGCCGCCAGCGCCACCATCAGCTACTGGCGCTGGTACACGAACGACCTCGGCAACAACCCGGGTGAGGACACCTGGGATGTCGACGTCACGGCGGACGGTTTGAGCTGGGTGCACCTCGAGCACACCACCGCGAGCGCCAACACCTGGACCGAGCACAGCTTCGATCTCGCGCCGTACATTCCGTTCACGGCCGAGGTGCAGTTCCGCTTCGTCGCCTCCGACGTCTCCCCCGGCTCGCTGGTGGAGGCGGCGGTCGACGACATCCTGGTATCGATCCAGCGGCCGCCGTCGGCCGGTCTGGCCACGGCCGGGGTCCCGCAGGTCCACCGCCTGGCCCTCGGTCCCTGCGTGCCGAATCCCGTGACCCCGCGCACCCGCATCCCCTTCGAGCTGCCGGAGGCGGGGCCGGTGACCGTCGCCGTCTACAATGTGACCGGGCGCGCCGTCGCGGTCCTGCTCGACGCGACGCGCCTCGAGGCCGGGCGCCATGCCGTCAGCTGGGACGGCCGCACGGTCTCCGGGCAGCCACTCGCCTCCGGCGTCTACTACATCCGGCTGGACGGGCCGGGTGGCGAACGGTCCGAGCGGCTCACCCTGCTGCGCTGACGTGACACGCCGGCCGCGTGCCATCACCGGGCGCCGGGCTCAGGATGCGGCGGGCTCGACCTGGGCCACGAGCTCGCGGGCCAGCTCGAGCAGCACCTCGCTCAGCGTCGGGTGGTACCAGGGCATGCCGAGCATGTCCGCCGCGGTGCCGCGGTAGTACATGATCGACGCCAGGGTGTGGATGATGTCGTCGGCCCGTGGGCCGAGGATCTGGGCACCGAGGAGCTCGCCGCGCCGGCGCTCGGCGACCAGCTTCAGGACGCCGTGCTGCACGTCCTGGGTGATCGCGCGGCCGGTCCGTGGGATCTGGACGTGGGCGGTGATGACGTCGTGGCCGGCGGCACGGGCGCCGTCCTCGTTGAGCCCCAGGCGCGCCATCGGCGGATCGGTGAAGATGACCGACATGTCGAGGCGTTGCTCGACGTGAAGGTCGCCAGGCGCGCCGGCGGCGTTCAGGCCGGCCACCCGCCCCTCCCAGTTGGCCACGTGCAGCAGCAGCGGCTCGCCGCTGGCGTCCCCGGCAACGAAGACCCGCGGATTCGAGGTGCGCATGTCGGCGCCGGCGACCACGTGCCCGGCGACCACCTCGACACCGGCCCTCTCGAGCCCCAGGCCGGCGATCGCCGGCCGGCGTCCGGTGGCGACGATCAGCCGCTCGGCAGTGAAGCGCCGGCCATCCCCGAGCACCGCCGTGACGCGCGTCGCGTCGCCCTCGATGCGCACCGGAGAGAACGGCTGGATGAGCTCCAGCCGGGGCTCGTCGGCGACGACGCGTTGCATCTCCTCGACCAGCAGCGGGTCGACGTCCTCGAACACCAGACGGCGGCTGAACAGCTGCGTCCGCGCCCCCATCCGGGCGAAGAACTGGCTGAGCTCCAGCCCGACCGCGCCGATGCCGAGCACCAACACCGAGTCCGGCAAGGTCTCGAGCCGCATCACCTCGTCGCTGGTCAGGTAGGGCACCGTGTCGATGCCGGGGATCGGCGCGATGGCGGGCACCGAGCCGGTGGCGATCACGGCCCCCCGGGCGAACCGGTAGCGTTCGCCGTTCGCCTCGACCCGGTCGGGCCCGGCGAAGACCGCCCGCGCATCGATGATCTCGTAGCCCGCGCGCTCGATCTTGGCGATCTTGGACCGCTGGAAGCGCTCGACCTTCCGGTCCTTGGCGGCCATCACCGCCCGGAAGTCGACTCCCTCGAGGCGACCGCGAATCCCGACCGCCCCGGGGTGCGCGGCGTGATGGGCGGCGTGCGCGGCGTGCAGCATGCTCTTGGTCGGCATGCAACCACGGAGAATGCAGAGACCGCCGAGCGGCCCGTCATTGAACATCGCCGTTCTCGCACCGGCGGCGTGGGCGGCGGCGGCAGCGGCGGATCCCGCCGACCCGCCGCCCAGGACGAGCACGTCGTAGTCCCTCATGCGTCGTGGTCTCCGTCGGCACTCACTCCGGGTGACCTCAGGCGAGATCGCACGTCTGCGCGACGAGGTACCGGACGATGGCATCGGACTCCTTCACGACGTCTCCATCGCGAACGAGGCAGGGCGCCTGGTCGTTGCCGGTAGCCCGCCGGAGCTCGTCACGTGCAGCCGGGTCCTCGCTGACGTTTCGTACCGGCAGGACGTCGCCGAGGCGCAGGTTGTCGCGCGCCAGCAGCACCTTGCGGGAGAACCCGCAGCTGCTCTTCACGTACAGCACCTCGTTGCCGGCGAGGCCTGACGGCAGCGCGATGTCGGGCAGCCCGTCGCCATGCGCACGGTCCATCGCCTCGCAGAGCGCGGCCAGGTCGGCGATCTGCCGCCGCCCGCCCGGTCCGACCGACGATGCATGATGCACCGTGCCGCCGGCATCGATCAGCACCGTCGCCCGGTCGGTGATGCCGGCGCTGTCGAGATAGAGACCGCAGGCGCTCGCCACCGCACCCTTGGGATTGAAATCGGCCAGCAGCGGGAAGGAGATGCCGCCCAGGCTGCGCGCCCAGTTGGCGTGGCAGTAGATGCTGTCGACGCTGATACCCAGGACCTGGGTGTGCGCGGCGCGGAAGCGAGGCAGCAAGGCCTCGACTTCCGGCACCTCCTGGCTTCAGGTGGGCGTGAAGTCCAGCGGATAGAAGAAGAGCATCACGTGCCGGGTCCCGGTGAGGCGCTCGAGGCTCACTTCGCGCCCGAGGTGATCGGCGAGCTGGAAGGCCGGGGCCCTCGATCCAACATCGATCAAGACAGGTCCTCCTCCATGGTCAGTGGAACGGTGCGCGGCGACGGGGCGCGGAGTGTAACCCGGACGGGGGTGGTCGGCCAACCGCCCGGCGAACGACGGACCCGCCGCCCGCACACCGCGACGCGGCACCGCTCCCCCCATGACCGACGGCGATCGGTCGGGCGTCCGGGGTCTCGCCGACCAGGACCCCCGCGCTCAATCGGGTGGCCGGCCCGGCCGCCCGGCTCGCGCACCCCGTCCTCCGGTCATGGCCGGGTCGCCCGCCTCGTAGCCCAGGGCCTCGAAGTCGAGCCTCGGCGAGCTCTCCGGGTAGCGCGCCCCGACCGACCCCGGCGCCACCACGGAGTCGTCATGGCAGCGGTCGCAGCGGACCGCGGCGGCGCCGTGACAGTCGCCGCAGCCGAGTGCCGCAGCGGCCGGCGCCACCTCGTGATGGATCGCCGTGTAGAGGCGCGTGTGGACGAAGTCGTAGCGACCCGAGAACGGCTCGCCGAGCGCCGCCATCCCGTCGGCGATGGCGGACCCCCAGTCGCCGTGCCAGGCGTCGTGGCGCCACAGGCCGCCACGGAAACGCACCGCTGCGAGCACGCGACGCTCCGCGTCGTAGGGCTGCACCGCCTCGTGCACCTTGAACGGTGCGATGCGTGATGCAGGGTCGTGGTGCGCGCCGCGCGGCGCGTTGAGGTCCACCGGGCGCCGCGGGTCGATCGATTGATCGAGCGCCCGGGCGACACGGGACCCGTCGTACCACTGGTAGACCGGAGTGACGTTCCGCGCCCAGGTCATCGTTCCGAGCAGCGGGTCATAGAGCGACTGCCCGTCGGCGTCCGTCTCGCACCCGCGCTCCTGCCCGGCGGCCGAGTAGTCGATCGACATGCGGGTCGCGCGGTCCCGTGCGAACGCCGGCACGTGACAGGTCTCGCAGGCGACGGTCGAGACGTGTCGGTCGAGATGCACGCCGGTGGTCGCCACGATGCCGTGCGGTCGCGCGCCATGGCAGTCCGTGCAGTGCACCCGGCCCTCGTCACGCGGCGCGGTGAAGGAGCGCCCGGCGATCCGATGCCGCGTGGTCAGGTGACAATCCTGGCAGCGCAGATCGACCAGCCCCATGTGCACGTCGAGCGCCGGATCCGGCCATGCCAGCGCCGGCTCGAGGTCCCCGTGCCGGACGCCGGCCCCGCCACCGAGGAAGAAGTGACAGGCGCCGCAGCTGCGCCGTGTCGGGCGCCCGACCCGTCCGGCCACGAAGAGCGGGTCGACGTCGCCGACCGGGATCCCGGTGGCCGGATCCTTCCGGTAGAGACCGCTCGTGTCGTGGCAGACCAGGCAGTCGACGGTCGCGTGGCCGGCCGCGCCGGCGGCGAGCCCGGAAGCCCCGGCGGGGAGACCGATGTGGAAGCCGGCGCTCGCCACCAGTTCGGGAAGCAACGTGATCATGTCGTTGTCGAGGAGACTCGTGCGCTCCGGCGGCGGACGATGGCCCTCCACCTCCAGGTCCGCCGCCGGCCCCCACCCACGCCATCGCCAGTGGGCACTGTCGAGCACCTGGCGCTCGACGTCCGGGTGACAGTCGAGACAGCGACCGTCGGCCCCGACCAGCTGCGCATGGTCCGGCACGTTCGGACGGTGACAGCCGTCGCAGGCGACCGGTGCGCGCACCGCACCGCTCACGCGCTGGTGACAGCCGATGCACTGCTGGTGGTAGGCGCCCTTGAGGCCGAGCCGCACCGGGCTGTCCGGCTCCTGCGGTCGCCGGTGGCAGGTCAGACAGCGACGGAAGGCCAGCGCGTCCAGGTCGTCGTGACATCCGGTGCAGGCGCCACCGAGGTGGATCTCCATCTCGGCGTGCAGATCCACGAGCTCGGTGCCGACGCGGTCCTCCGGGTCGTCGGCGTGGCGATGGTGGCAGACCGCGCAGTCACCGCCGGTCGCCACGTCGTGCGACCGGTGACTGAAGCGGACCTCCTGGTAGAAATCGACCTCCGCGTTGAGGGCCGGTCCCTCGAGAAAGTAGACGTTGCGGTAGTCGCCGGGACGCGCGGTGTGTCGCCGCGCCTCGTTCTCCCAGAACAGGTTGCGGTCGACCTCGAGGCGTGGCGCCGGCCGGTGCGGCACGAAGGACGCGGTGAGCGCCCGCCGGTGAACGGTGGCGTAGAGGACGACGAAGGCGACCAGCACCGCCAGCGCCCCGACCCGGAAGCCGAGGGCCAGTCCGGGCGAGACCGGAGACGGCTCGACCGGATGGTGCTCCCGGGCCGACACGGCCGACGCCGGCGCCGAGAGCACCGGGAAGTACATCGCCACCAGACGGAAGAGAACGACGATCGTCGACAGGAGAGCGACCGTCAGCAGCAGCTCGCCGATCGAGGGCACGTAGCCGGAGTCCGCGTACGGCGCCGTGTAGCCCAGCAGGTAGACGTCGAGCCGGTTCAGGCAGACGCCGAAGACGAGGAGCAGCATCGCTGCCAGGAGCCAGCCAGGCGAGCGGCGCACCGACCGGTGGAGCAGCAGCAGGAACGGCACCACGAGACCGGCGACCAGCTCGACCGCGAAGAGGATCGTCAGCCGGGCGTCCGCCAGCAGGTGGACCGTTTCGTGGCGCCATGCGAGATCGCCGAGTCTGAGCACGCCGTAGGCGCCGACGAGCCACGGCACCCAGCGGGCGAGCGCCCCCAGGGTCGCCATGTCCGGCCGGTAGCCGAACGCCCGCGCCGACATGATCGAGGCGGCGATCACCACCGGCAGGCCGACCATCATGGCCGACGCGAGGAAGAGCACCGGCAGGAGCGGCGTCTGCCACAGCGCATCGAGCTTGGGACCGGCGATCACCATGAGCGTGCCGAGCGACGAGTGATGCATGCACGACAGCACGAAGCCGGCGATCACGAAGAGCGGCAGCCCGGTGACGACCCAGCCCTGGGCGAGGCGGAGCCATCGGGCGCGGCGCCTGAGCCACCGGGCCCAGCGCCCCTGCCCGTGCTGATGGGCGCCGAGTCCCTCGAGAAGGGCCGGGGCCATCTCGCAGGTCAGCACCACGAGGTAGGCGACCACGCACATCGCCACCTCGAACAGGACCGAGTTGCCCTGCCAGTTGAGCAGCGGCTGCCAGATGCCCCAGTAGCGCCCGAGATCGAAGACCAGCGCCACGGCGACCATCAGATAGCCGAGCCAGGCCAGGAGGATCCCCGTCCGCAACACCGACCGGTAGCGATGGCGTCCGATGATCTCGACCAGCGCCGCGGCGGTGAATCCGCTGGCCGCCATGGCGACACCCGCCGCGACGTTGAGCGCCTTCCAGACGCCCCAGGCATGACGATCGGTGAGATGCGTGACCGGATCCAGGCCGGCCATGAAGCGCGCCAGCCCGAAGGCGTAGCCGACCGTCATGACCACCACGAGGAAGGTGGTGGCCGGACTGAAGAACGCGCCGCCGATCGGTCGCGGCGCGTAGCGGTCATCGGTGCTCATCCCTCCTCCGTCGCCGGCGGCCCGGCATCCGCGTCAGCGCCACCGGCGGCGCGCTGCCGCCGCTGGCGCCACATGACGAGGCCGAGCAACCCGTAGAGGGCCAGCGGGATGGCGCCGTAGCGGTAGAGGGTGTGCTGGATCCGCTCGGTCAGGCGCGACGGCGAGACGCCCGGCAACGTCAGCAGACCGAGTTCCTGGTGCGGGCGCCCCAGCAGGTAGAGCCATCCGCAGCCTCCGGCCTCGTGCTCGCCGTAGATCGTCGTCAGGTAGCGTCCGGGGTAGCGCTGGATGCGGGCACGCGCCAGCTCCAGCAGGTCGCCACGTCGACCGAACACCAGCGCCTCGGTCGGGCATGCCGCGGCGCAGGCCGGGTTGGCCGTCGGCCCGCGCGTGGTGCCGACACAGAGCTCGCACTTGCGGACGCGCGGCGTCAGGGCCTCGGCATACTCGTAGGCGAGGATCTCGAATGGACAGGCCAGGAAGCAGTAGCGGCAGCCGATGCAGATCGACGGATCGTAGACCACGACGCCGTCCGATCGCTTGGACAGGGCGCCGACGATGCAGGCGGAGACACAGGCCGGATCGAGGCAGTGCATGCACTGGGTCTTGACATAGGTCTCCGACAGGTCGGTCTGATCGGGTGATGGACTGCCCGGGTAGGCATTGACGACCGTCAGCGCCGCGTGCGTGGGGCGGCGCTCGCTACGCAACACGGTCGGGTCGGAGAACGAACGGTCGGGGCGCGGCAGCTCGTTGGCCTGGTGACACGCCTCCTCGCACTTGCGGCAACCGATGCAGAGCGTGGTGTCGACGAGGACGCCGACGTGATCGTCGGCCGCGGAGGAGTCGGGTGGGTCTGGGGACGCGCCGGCCGCGCGGCCCGCCAGTGCGGTCGCGGCGGTCAGGCCGACCCTGAGGAACGTCCGCCGGTCGGTGGCCATGGCGAAGCACCTCCAAAGCCGCCCACCGGCCCATCCGGATCGAGTATGCTCCGGCCATCCGGTGGTGTCAAAGCGTTCCGTTCGAGGTGGCCATGACGATTGCGCGACGACGTCCTGTCACTGCCGTCCTCGTCCTGGTCATCGTGCTCGCCGCGGGCGGCGGGGGGACCGGTGGCTGCAACCGGGATGGACACTCCGACGAGAGCAGCAACGTACCGGACGATCGCCTGGTCATGGCCGCCCACAGCGCGGTCGAGGACGCCTTCCGGCAGTCCCTGCTGCCCGGGTTCGAGCGCCACTGGCAGCGCACCACCGGGCGCCGCGTCGCGGTCGAGGCCAGCTTCGGGCCTTCCGGGGCGCAGACACGGGCGGTCATCGGAGGGCTACCGGCAGACCTGGTGATCCTGGCCCTCGCCGACCACGTCGAACGCATCGCGGCCGAGGACCTCATCAACCATGACTGGCGCGACGCCCCGTGGCAGGGACTGGTCAGCCGCTCGCGGGTGGCGATCGGTGTGCGTCGCGGCAATCCGCTGGCGATCGAGGGCTGGCATGACCTGGTGCGCGAGCCGGTGCGGAGCATCCACGCCGACCCGCGCAGCTCCGGCATCGCGATGTGGTGCATGGCGGCGGTCTACGGCGCCGGGCTCACCGGCTCCCCGGCATCGGCGGACTCCCCCGACTCGTCGGCGGCAAGCGCGCTGCTGCTCGGCGTCGAGCGCCGGGTCATGCTGATGGAGCCGTCCAGCCGCCGGGCGCTGACCACCTTCGAACACGGACTGGGCGATGCGATCATCGATACCGAGGGCGCGATCCTGGCCGCCGCCGCGCGCGGCAGCGACATCGAGGCGGTGATCCCGGCGATGACGATCCTGGTCGAGAACCCGATGACGCTGGTCGACCGCAACGTCGAGGAGCATGGCAGCCGCGCGGCGGCCGAGGCGCTCGTCGCCTACCTGCGCGGCGACGAGGCCCAGCGGCTCCTCGCCGCGCACGGCTTCCAGCCGGTCGCCCCCACCGTGCCGGCACCGGGTGATGAGATCGGCGCGCCCTCCGTCCAGGTCTTCGACATCGAGAGCCTCGGCGGCTGGGCCACGGTCCGCGACCATCTCTTCGGCCCCGGCGGACTCTGGCAGGAGGTGCAGCGGCAGCTGGCCAGCGAGTGGCAGTGACGGCAACGATCGAGTCGACCGGGCCGGCGCGGAACAGGACGGACGGGATCGAGTGTCAGCGCCGATCCGGGCGCACCGCGGCGTCGCGCGCCTTCGACCCACCACCGCTCCAGGTATCCCCGAGCTCGTCACAGCGCTGGACGAGTGCGTCCGCACCGATCGCCTCGAACGTCGTCCGGGCGGCGGCGCACTCCACCCCGGCGGTCTCCGGGTCACCGTCCGCCGCCAGCAGCTCGGCCAGCCGCAGCCGGAGACCGGCCACCTGCCACGACGAGCCGACCTGCTGCCAGCGCCGCATGGCCTGGCGCATGAGCGCGATGGCCGGGGCGGTCCGACCCTCGGCAAGCTCCAGCTCCGCTCGCGCCCGCTGGACCTGGGCGGTCATCGCCAGCGTGGCCCAGAGCTCCGGGGCAGCATCGAGCTCGTCGAGCGCGCGCCGCGCCCGCTGCAGATCGCCGCAGGCGACCGCCACCAGCGCCAGGTGGGCGAGCAGCAGCCCGCGCCGCTGGCGGTTGGCCCAGCCGGGGTCGGCGAGCGCCCGCTCGAGGCCGCGCAGCGCCGCGGTGCGCTTCGCCTGCGCCAGCTGGAACAGCGCGTAGGACGGATGCGGGTCCCAGCCGAGCTCCCGGGCGCGGTGGAAGGCCTTCTCGGCCCCCTCCAGGTCGCCGCGCGCCATGCAGATCTCGCCCAGCACGCGGTGCCCGTCGCCCTCGACCCAGGGTGCGATCACCGCCAGCTCCCGGCAGGCATCGGAGATCTCGCGCTCCGCCTCCTCCAGCTCGCCGCGGACCGCCAGCACCTCGCCGCGGTGCAGGCGGCAGGTGCCGTGGACCTCGGACACGCCGTTGTCCGTGCACCAGCGCGTGAACTGGTCGGACCACTGCGCGGCGCGCTCCCAGTCCTGG
>JASFRE010000079.1:0-12014 GCA_050115055.1 Candidatus Eiseniibacteriota bacterium
GCGGCGCCGGCGCCCGGCTGGCGCGTGCCCTCATCCAGTGGATGCTCGACCTGCACACCGGCGAGCACGGTTACGAGGAGATCTGGTCGCCGGTCATCGTGCGCGAGGCGAGCCTCTTCGGCACCGGCCAGCTGCCGAAGCTGCGCGAGGACATGTACCGGCTCGAGCGCGACGAGGGCTATCTGATCCCGACCGCCGAGGTGCCGATCACCGGCATCGTCGGCGGGCAGACTCTCGACGAGGCGGTGTTGCCGCGGAAGCTGGTGGGCTACTCGGCCTGTTTCCGGCGCGAGGCCGGGGCGGCCGGGCGCGAGACGCGCGGTCTCCTGCGAGTCCACCAGTTCGACAAGGTCGAGCTGGTGCGCATCGCGCACCCTGGACGCTCCGCCACCGATCACGAGGAGCTGCGTCACGACGCCGAGACGGTGCTCCGGCGCCTCGGCCTGCACTACCGGGTCCTCGAGCTCTGCACTGGCGACCTGAGCTTCGCCGCCGCCCGCTGCTACGATCTCGAGCTGTGGGCGCCCGGCGAGCGCAAGTGGCTCGAGGTCTCCTCGTGCTCCAACTTCGGCGATTTCCAGGCACGGCGCCTGGGGATCCGCATGCAGCCCGGCGCCGGCGGCAAGGCGGTGTTCTGCCACACGCTGAACGCCTCCGGGGTCGCCCTGCCGCGCCTCCTGGTGGCGCTCCTCGAGTCCGGCCAGACGCCGGGCGGGAGCGTCCGCATTCCCGAGGTGCTGCGCCCCTACATGGGCGGCCAGGTGGAGATCGTGCCGCCCGGCGAGGGCGTCTAGCGCCGAGCCCGCGAGGTGACCATGGCGTCGACCCCGAAGCCGATGCGCCGCCGCCGCGACGAGTCACCGGCCTGGCTCCGGGGGTACGTCTTCCTGGGTTCGAGCCTGCTCATCGCCGGGCTCTTCCTCTACACCCACAACCTGACCGTCCGTCTGGACCGGCAGGTGCGCGCCATGTCACGGGTGCTCGCGGATTTCTGCGCCTCGGTCACCTTCGAGGCGATCGAGTCCGAACGCATCCAGACGGTGTTCCGCGAGGTCGTCCATCAGATCGATTTCCCGGTGATCCTGACCGACGCGCAGGGGCGGCCCTATGCCTGGAAGGGGATCGGCATCTCGGTCGACGCGGTGCCGCTCGGCGAGAGCCTCGAGTTCGACCCCGCGAATCCACCGGCCGAGGGAACGCTGAGTCGCATCCTCGAGATCTCGCAGGCGATGGACCGTCGCAACCCGCCGGTGGCGATGGTGCGCGCCGGCTCGGAGCAGGTCGTGGGCTGGGTCCACTACGGCGAGTCACGGCTCCTGCGCGAGCTGCGCTGGGTCCCGTTCGTCGAGATCGTCGCCTTCTTCCTGTTCATCACCCTGGGCTTCCTGGGCTTCCGGAGCGCCAAGATCTCCGAGCAGCGCTACATCTGGGTGGGGATGGCCAAGGAGACCGCTCACCAGCTGGGGACCCCGATCTCGTCGCTGCTGGGCTGGATCGAGCTCCTGCGCTCGCGTGCCCGTCCGCACCCCGACTCCCCGGAGCAGGTCGAGTTCGAGCGCGCCGCCTTCGACGAGACGGTGACGGAGATGACCTCCGACGTCGATCGCCTGAACAAGGTGGCGATGCGCTTCTCGCAGGTCGGCTCCGAGCCGCAGCGCACCGAGCAGGACCTGGTGCCGCTCGTCATCCAGACCGTCGAGTACTTCCGGCGCCGCGCTCCGCGCCTCAAGCGCGGCGTCAAGATCGAGGAGCGCTACACGAAGGCGCCGCCGGTCGACATCAACAAGCAGCTCATCGAATGGGTGATCGAGAACCTGATGAAGAACGCCTTCGACGCCATGTCGCGCGACGGTGGAACGATCCGTGTCGCCGTCTTCCCGCACCTGGACGGCGAGGCGGTGGAGCTCGAGATCGCCGACTCGGGGCGCGGCATGACGCCCCGCGAGGCGCGGCGCATCTTCGATCCGGGCTACACGACCAAGCAGCGCGGGTGGGGCCTCGGCCTCACCCTTGCGAAGCGCATCATCGAGGAATACCATGGCGGACGCATCTGGGTGAAGGAGAGCCGCCCGGAGATCGGCACCACCATCGCCGTCTCCCTGCCCGTCTGACGGTCCGATCGTCTGTCCCCCCGGACGAGGCGTCCAGCCCCGACGCCTCAGCACACGAGAAGGCATGCCACGATGACCACACGCCGCACGATCCTCTGGGCCGACGACGAGATCGATCTCCTGCGCCCGCACGTCCTCTTCCTCGAGGAGCGCGGGCTCGAGGTGACGGCGGTCGCGAACGGCGAGGATGCCCTGTCGGCCTGCAACGAGCGTCGCTTCGACATCGTGCTGCTCGACGAGATGATGCCCGGGATGGGGGGGCTCGAGACCCTCAAGGCCATCCAGGAGATCGATCCCGCGGTGCCGGTCGTCCTCATCACCAAGAGTGAGGAGGAGTGGCTCATGGACGAGGCGATCGGCAAGCGGATCTCCGACTACCTGATCAAGCCGGTCAACCCGAGCCAGATCTTCCTGGCCATCAAGCGCCTGCTCGAGGGCCGCCGGTTGCAGGAAGGGCAGCTCACCCGGGAGTTCGTCGACGAGTTCGCGCGCCTGTCGACGGCGCCGACCGATTCCCTCGATGCCGAGGGCTGGATCGACCTCTACGCCCGCATGACCGGCTGGGAGCTCGAGCTGGCGCGCGTTCGCGATCTGGGGCTCGATCAGTCGTACGAGGACCTGCGGCGGCAGGTGAACGCCGCCTTCGGACGCTTCGTCGAGGCGGTGTACCGCGACTGGATGGCGTCTGCCGAACGCCCGTGCCTCTCACCGGACGTGGTGCCGCGATTCGTGCAACCGCACCTCTCGAACGGCAAGCGGGTCTACCTGGTCGTCATCGACTGCGTGCGCCTCGACCAGTGGCTGGCGATCATGCCGATGCTCGAGCCCTACTTCGAGATCGAGCGCCAGTACTACATCTCGATCCTGCCGACCGCGACGCCGTACGCGCGGAACGCCATCTTCTCCGGCCTCTTCCCGCAGGACATCATGGAGCAGCACCCGGACTGGTGGCTGGAGCGCCGCCCGGGCGAGGGATCGAAGAACCGCCACGAGGCTGAGTTCCTCGTGGCGCAGCTCGAGCGCCTCGGCAATCGACCGCTCAAGACCAAGTATGCCAAGATCTTCACTGCCGACGAAGGTCAGGCGCTGATGCGCCAGGTCGACAGCTTCCAGTCACTCGACGTGGTCTCGATGGTCTTCAACTTCGTCGACATCTTCGCGCACGGTCGCAGCGACTCGGAGATCCTGCGCGAGCTGGCGCCTGACGAGGCGGCGCTCCGCAGCGTCATGCAGTCCTGGTTCGCGCACTCGACGCTGCTCGAGGCAATGAAGGCGATCAGTCGCCAGGACGACGCGGTGGTGGTGATGACCACCGATCACGGAGCCGTCATGGGACGGCGCGCGTCGCTGGTCTACGGCGATCGCTCGACGTCGACCAACCTGCGCTACAAGTATGGCAACAACCTGAAGTGCGATGCCAAGCAGGCGGTCCACGTCAAGGACCCGGCCGAGTTTCGACTGCCGGCCGATGGGCTCAACAAGAACTACATCCTGGCCAAGGAGGACTACTACTTCGTCTATCCCACCAACTACCACGAGTACGAGCGCCAGTACCGGGGCAGCTTCCTGCACGGCGGCATCTCGCTCGAGGAGATGATCCTGCCCTGCTACACGCTGAGTCCGTCGCGGGGCTGAGCGGCGGACACCGGACGGTCCGGGGACGGGCGCTCACGCGGGCGCCGGAGGGGATCGGGACGTGCTGATCTTCGAGGGCGAGACGCACTCGGCGGCGGAGACCGTGGCGCTGGGCCGCTGCCTCGGCGAGTCACTCGCCGAGCCCGCCGTCTGGTGCCTCGACGGCGACCTCGGCAGCGGCAAGACGGTGCTGGCACGCGGCATCCTGCGCGGTCTCGGGGTCGCGGGCGCGGTACGCAGCCCGACCTTCACGCTGGCGATCCCGCACACCGGGCGCTGGCCGGCGGTGCACGTCGATCTCTACCGGCTCGAGTCCGCGGCGGCGATCGAGATGCTCGACTGGGACGCATGGCTCGGTGGCGACACCGTGGTGCTGGTCGAGTGGGGGGCACGCGCCCGGCGGCTGATCGGCCCGGAGCGCCTCGACGTCGAGCTCGCGCACTCCGGCGACGACCGGCGGCGCCTGCGGATCGTCGCCGGTGGGCGGCTCGCCGGGCGGATCGGCGCGGCACTCCGCACCGCGCTGGGCACGGCCGGCGAGGCGCAGCGCAGCGTCGGCGGGCGCCCTGGCAGTCCGGACGACGGGGAACCGACGTGCTGATCCTCGGCATCGACACCGCCACCCGACAGCTGGGCCTGGCGCTGCACCGCGACACCGGTCTGGTCGCCGAGCTCCTGATCGCCGAGGGCCTGCGACACTGCGAGCGGCTGCTCGGCGGTCTCGATCGGTTGCTGGCCGATCTCGAGCTCGAGGCGACGGCGATCGAGGGGATCGCGGTCTCGGCCGGACCCGGCTCCTTCACCGGCATCCGCATCGGCATCGCCGCCGCCCAGGGGCTGGCGGTGGCGCTCGACCGGCCGCTGGTCGGTGTCCCGACCCTCGAGGCGCTGGCGGCCGGCTCGGGAGCGTGGCGCGGTCCCGTCGTCGCCTGTCTTGACGCTCGTCGCGGCGAGGTCTATTTTTGCGCCAGCCTGTCGACCGACGACGGGATCCGGAGATGTGGCAACGATTTGGTGGCGCCGCCCGATCGTGTCGCGGAGGCGCTGCCCTGGTCCCCCGGGACCCGGCTCTGCGTCGTCGGGGACGCCGGCCCGCGGGTCGCCACGGCGCTCGAGGCGACGGGATTCCCCGTCGTCCTGGCCGCCGCGGACGCGCGTTTCCCGCGGCCGGCACACGTGGCGGCGCTGGGCGCACGCCAGCTCGATGCAGGCGGAGGCACCGCACCCCATGCCGTCGAACCCATCTACCTGCGTCGATCCGATGCGGAGCTCGCCCGACCGCGGCCGGGAGCGGCCACGCGCGACGGGGGTCACGCTGCGGGCAATGAGCCCCGCTGACCTCGAGCAGGTGCTCGCCATCGAGGCGGTGTCGTTCCCGGATCCCTGGCCGCGCCGCTTCTTCGAGCAGGAGGTGACCCATGGTGGCGCGGCACGGGCCATGGTCGCGGTGCGGGATGCCGTGGTGCTGGGCTACATGGTCGCCTGGGACATGGCCGGCGACATCCATCTGGGCAACCTGGCGGTGTCGCCGTCGCACCGGCGATGCGGCGTCGCGCGTCTCCTCCTGGCGCGCCTGATCGACCGTGCGGTGCGTGACGGCAGCCGCTCGATCACCCTGGAGGTGCGCGTCTCCAACCGATCGGCCATCCAGCTCTACGCCCGCCACCGCTTCCGGCCGGCCGGGCTGCGCCGCGGCTACTACCGCGGCGTCGAGGACGCGCTCATCATGACCCGCGAGCTGGTGGTGCCGCGCCCCCTCGACGACCCCAGCCGGCGCGGGGAGGAACCCTGATGTCCTGGTTCAAGAAGAAGCCCAACTTCGGGTTCAAGATCCCGCGTCGGCGCGAGGCTCCGGACGGCCAGTGGCTCAAGTGCGACGGTTGCGGCGAGATCCTCTATGCCCGCGAGCTGGAGCGGAACCTCCGCGTCTGCAAGAAGTGCGGCCATCACTTCAAGATCGGCTGCCGCGGCTACGTCGAGCTGCTGGTCGATCCCGGGAGCTTCGAGGAGCGCTTCGACGACGTGGTCTCGGTCGATCCGCTCGGTTTCCGCGACTCGAAGCGCTACACCGATCGCCTCAAGGAGACGCGCAAGCGCACGCAGCTCAGCGAGTCGGTGCTGACCGGCATCGCCGCCCTGTTCGAGCACCGGCTGGCGATCGGTGTCATGGACTTCGCCTTCATGGGTGGCACGCTCGGCTCGGCAACGGGCGAGCGCCTGCGCCGAGTGATCGAGCTGGCGGTGCGTGAACGACGCTCGCTGGTCATCGTGTCGACCTCGGGCGGTGCACGGATGCAGGAGGGGATCCTGTCGCTCATGCAGATGGCGAAGACCTCCGACGCTCTCGCCGATCTCTACGACGCGCACTTGCCGTTCATCTCCGTGCTCCTCAATCCGACCACGGCCGGCGTGGCGGCGAGCTACGCCGCGCTCGGCGACGTCGTCATCGCCGAGCCCGGCGCCATGATCGGCTTCGCCGGGCCGCGGGTCATCCAGCAGACCATCAACCAGGAGCTGCCGCAGGGCTTCCAGACCGCCGAGTTCGTGCTCGAGCACGGCATGATCGACATGATCGTGCCGCGCCAGGAGATGCGTGCCACGGTCGGTCGCCTCCTCGACATGCTGCTGGTGCCGGTGCGCACCGAGTCGCTCGTCGTCGACGAGGGCGGGAACGATGGCGACGAGGGCGGTGACGGGGAGCGCGACGGCGACCACGACGGCGGCATCGTCGACGACTCCGCCGCGGACGCCGCGGAGGAGACGCGCCCGGGACAGGAGGGTGGTCCGGGGCTCGAGCCGGCCGGCGAGCGCCGTGACACCGCGTCCGACAACGGTGATGGCCCGGCTGCCGGGTCGACTCCGGAGGACGGATCCGACGACGCGGTGACGCAGCCGGTAGCCGCCGGCGGTGATGGCGATCGGCCTGGCGAGCCCGACACCGCCGGTGACGAGGCGCCGGGCGACGCCCCGGCACACCGGCGCGGCGACGCCGGCGATCCGGCAGTGGAACGGCGGGCGCCCAGCCCGCCGTCCGGGGACTGAGACGCGTCGATGGATGCTGGGTCGCGCCTTCTCGATCGATTGTCGCGCATCGAGCGGAGCGGCATGAAACTCGGCCTCGACCGCTTCCGCGCCATGTTGCGTGACCTCGACCACCCGGAGCGTCGCCTCGCCACGGTGCTCGTGGCCGGCACCAACGGCAAGGGCTCGGTGGCCGCCATCCTGGCGCGGCTGCTGGAGGCCACGGGCTACCGCACCGGGCTCTCGACCAGTCCCCACCTGCTCGGCTATCGCGAGCGCGTGCGCGTCGACGGACGTGCGATCGATCGGACCGGGGTCGCGCGCTGCATGCGCGAGCTGGCGCCGGTCCTGGAGCGTCATGGCGGCTCCTTCTTCGAGGCCATGACCGGCCTGGCCCTCGTGCACTTCGTGCGGCAGGCGGTCGACATCGCCGTGTTCGAGGTCGGTCTCGGCGGCCGCCTCGATGCCACCAACGTCGGCCGTCCCGAGGTCAGCGTCGTCGTCGGCATCGCGCTCGATCACACCCGCATCCTCGGCCCGACCATCGAGCGCATCGCCTGCGAGAAGGTGGCGATCGCGCGGCGCGGGCGGCCGCTGGTGATCGGCGCCCGCGGTCGGGCGCGTGCCGTGCTCGAACGCGAGGCGCGCGCGCGCGGCGCCCGCCCGCTGACGCTCGGCCGGGATGCCCATTACCGGACGCTCGAGGTCGGGACGGACGGCAGCGAGCTGACCTACAGTGGCCGCCACCTCGGCCACGTGCGCGCGCGGCTGGCGCTGCCGGGACGCCATCAGGTGCGGAACGCCGCCGTGGCGCTCCTGGCCGCCGAGTGCCTGGTGGCGCGCGGCTGGCAGCTCGGGAACGTGGAGCGGGCGCTCGCCACCGTGCGCTGGCCGGGGCGCCTCGAGTACCTGCCCCGAACGGACCGAGCGCGGGGCACCGGCCTGGACGGTGGCCAGCGACCGGCGCTGCTGCTCGACGGAGCCCACAATCCGGACGGCGCACGGGCGCTGGCACGCTACCTCGACGAGGTCTATCGTGACGGCGGCCAGGCCGGATCGCGCCTTGCGGTGCATCGCCACCGGAACGGTCCTGGTCGTCGCCGCAACGGTCACGGTCAGCGCCGGATCGTGGCCGTGGTCGGCATGCTCGAGCGCAGTGACCTGCGACGTTTCCTCGGCGATCTGCGCCCGCTGGTCGATGACTGGGTCCTGACCCGTCCGCCCGGCGAGCGCGGCATGAACCCGGTCGATGTGGCGACCGCGCTCGACCGGCCGGCTCTGATCGAGCCCGATGTGGCGCGGGCGCTGGCGCGTGCCGAGCGCCGGGCGGGACCCGAGGGGCTGGTCTGCGTCTGCGGTTCGCTGCGCACGATCGGTGCCGCGATGCGCGCCCGCGGTCGCCGCCGGATCGAGCGGCTCTGAGTCCGGGAGTGCGGCTTGGGTGACCTGCGTGGTGTCCGTCGCAGCGTGATGTCGGGAAGGGGAGCGGTGTGAGCTTCGCGCTCGGCTACGACGTCGGCGGCACGACGACGAAGCTGGTGCTCATGGAGGCGCCGGCCACCGTCGTCGCCAGCGATCGCCTGCCGACCCTGCCGGACGAGGGCCCGGCGGCGCTGGTGGCGCGGTGCCTCGAGCGGGGGCATGCGCTCGCCGCCGCGCACGGCCGCACGCTCGAGGAGGCGGCCGGCGTCGGGGTCGGTGTCGCCGGGCTGGTCGATGCGGCGCGTGGTCTCCTGGCAGCGGCGCCGAACCTCGGCCCCTTCGCCGGCGACGCCATCCGCCAACGCTTCGCCGACGCCTTCTCGCTCCCGGTGGCGCTCGACAACGACGCCAACCTCTGGGCGCTCGGCGAGGCGCTCATCGGCGCCGCGGTCGGCGCCCGCGTGGTCGCGGTGCTGGCACTCGGTACCGGGGTCGGCGGCGGGGTGGTCGTCGATGGCCAGCTGTTGCACGGAGCGCGCGGCATGGCGGCCGAGTTCGGGCACATGGCCCTCACGCCCGATGCCGGTCCACGCTGCAGCTGCGGCGCGCGCGGCTGCCTCGAGGCCTATGTCGGTACGCGGGCGATCGTCGAGCGGGCGCGCAGGCTGGCGGAGCGGCAGGCCGGCAGCGGCGACTCGCCGCTCGCCCGGGCGCTGGCCGGCGACGATGCCAGCCCGCGCACGATCGCCGAGGCGGCCCGTGCCGGAGACTCGCAGGCCCTCGAGGTGTTCGAGACCACAGGACGCTGGCTGGGTATCGGCATCGCCAACCTGCTCTGTGCGCTCGATCCGGATGCGGTGGTGATCGGCGGCGGCGTGGCCCTGGTCGGCGCGCCGCTGCTCGACGCCGTGCGGCGCGAGGTCTGGGGGCGCAGCATGGCGCCGCTGCTCGAGGGCCTCAGGATCCTGCCGGCGGCGCTCGAGGACCAGGGTGGCGTGCTGGGAGCAGCACTCCTGGCGCTGGCCGCCGCCGGCGCGCCGCGCCCGTCCCCTGTGACCGTCCGCGATCCTCTCCGCCCGCACGAGCAGCGATCATGAGTCAGCATCCGGTGCCGCGCGCGATCGTCGTCCTGGCCTCGTCGCCCGCCGCCTGCCTGCTCGGCATCGCCGTGGCAACCGCCATGGCCGCCATGGCCGGTGCCGCCGCGGCCCAAACCGTGGACCTCGCCGTCGATGCCGAGACTGCGGAACTCGCCGCCGACGCCGAGGCTGTGGACCTCTCCACCGACACCGCGGCCGCCGACTCGAGCGCCGTCGAGGTCACCGGCGACCGGCTGCGCCAGACGCGGATCGACGGCATTCCCTACCTGCTGCTCGACCGTGTCCGCATCGAGCAGGAGGGGGCCACGGTCACCGCGCGGCGCGGACGCTACGACCGGCGCGGCGAGCGCGCCATCGTCGAGGAGGACGTCGTGCTGGTCGACGGTGGCACGCGCATCACCGGCGACCGCGGCACCTACGACGTCGCCGAGCGCCGCGCCACGATGACCGGGAACGTGGTCATCGAGCGCGAGCGCACCACCATTCGCGGTCCACGGGCGGTCTTCGAGCGCCGGGCGCAGGTGGCACGGGTCGGCGGCGGGGTCGAGGTGATCGATCACGCCGAGGACCGCCACATCGAGGCCGACAGCCTGGTCTACTGGGTCGATGAGGATCGCGCCGAGGCCTACGGCGGGGTGCGCATCGACGACGCCGGGGGCGAGACGGTGATCCGTGGCGAGGTCGCCGACTTCGATCTGAAGGGTGATGCGCTGCGCGTCTCGCGCCAGGCGTCGATGGTGCTCGAGGACCGCAAGCGGCCGGTCACCGTCACCGCCGAGGACCTCGACTTCGACCGCGAGTCGGACACGGTCGAGGCCTTCGGCGGGGTCCGGGTCGAGCAGGGACTGACCGAGACCACGTCGCAGGCCGCGGTCTTCGATCGTCGGCGTCAGATCGCGGTGCTGACCGGACAGCCGCTGGCCCTCGATCCGTCCGGCAAGGTGCGCGGTGACACCCTCGAGCTCCGCTTCCGGGACGGTGAGCTGATCCGGCTGACGGCGCTCGGCAACGCGCGCTCGATCTACCGCCAGCGCGGCAACGCCGGGCCCGGCACCGAGGCGATGCGCCTCGAGGGGGACCGCCTGGTCGTGCAGGTCCGCGACAGCGCCGCCGAGGAGGTGCGGGCCGAGGGCAACGCGCGCACCACCTACGTGCCGGGGGGCGACGACTGGGAGAGCGGCGCCCGGGGCAACGAGGCGAGCGGCGACCGGGTGCGGGTGCTGTTCGAGGACGGGCGCCCGCTCAGGGCGGTGATCGATGGCAGCGCGAGTGGCATCTACACCTACGTGGCCGAGACGTCACCTGCCGACTCGCTGGCCGGTGGGGCCGCGGAGACGCCGCCGCCTGCGGGCACGGTCGCCGACACGCTGGCGCTGACCCCCACCGACACGCCGGTGCCGCGGGCCGCGACCGCCGACACGCTGCGGGCGGCGGCCGCCGACTCGACCGCCGACACGCTGCAGGCGGCGGCTGCCGACTCGACCGCCGGCCCGACGCCAGCCCGCCCCGCCGTTGACGCCGCGTTCGCGCTGCCGCGCCCCGCCGAGCCGGACTCTCTCCTCGACCGCATCCGCTACCAGGCGCGGCAGATCACCTTCCTGGCCGGCAAGAGCGAGATCCTGCTCGAGGACGAGGCCGTCGTCGACTACCGTGAGATGCATCTCGAGGCGCGCCACGTGCGCTTCTCGGCCCCGGCGCGCGAACTCGTCGCCACCGGTGAGCCGGTGCTCGAGGACCGCGCCAACGAGGTCGAGGGCGACCTGATGACCTACGACCTGGAACGACGTGAGGGCACCATCGTCGACGGCCGGACCGAGTTCGAGCGCGGCTTCTACTCGGGCAACCTGCTGCGCAAGGCGGGGGACGGCACCTTCCACGTGGCCGGGGCCTGCTACACGACCTGCGACCTCGACGAGCCCCACTTCCACTTCGCCGGCCGGCAGATGAAGATCTACCTCGACGACAAGGTGGTGACCCGGCCGCTGGGGCTCTACATCGGTCGCGTGCCGGTGCTGGCCCTGCCGTTCTACGTCTTCCCGATCAAGAAGGGCCGCCACTCCGGGCTGCTCATGCCGCGCATCGAGTTCGGCGTCTCGGAGACCCGGGGGCGCTTCGTGCACAACGCCGGCTACTACTGGGTGGTCAACGACTACGTCGACCTGGAGCTGTCGGGCGACATCTCGGAACGCTCGCCGTTCTTCATCGGCAACATGGAACTGCGCTACGCGCAGCGCTACCGGCTGAACGGTGACCTGCGCTCCAGCCTGACCTTTGGCCAGGGCCAGCGGCGCTACGACATCCGCGGCCAGCACTACCAGACCGTGGGTTCGGATCTTACGTTACGTGCAAATGCCAACTTTTTGTCAGATCGCAACTTCCGCACTGACGCCCAGGGTCAGTTCGTCGACGGCCGCCTGGAAACACAGCTGCGCTCCAACGTCGAGCTCCGCAAGAGCTGGTCGACACAGAGTCTGAACGTGCGGTTCGACCGGACCCAGAACCTGCAGAACGCGCTCGGCGAGACGGTCGAGGGCCGGGGCCGGGTGACCGGCAACCTGCCGAGCCTCTCGTACAACTTCAACACGCGCTCGATCGGCCGGCCGTCTGACGCCAAGGGGCGTGGCGGTCGCTGGCCCTGGCTGGCCAGCACCTCGTACAGCTTCGGGCTGTCGTATGCGAACGGCTACGACAGCCTCCGCGAGCCCGACCGTTTCCTGCAGACCAC
>JASFRE010000080.1:0-11836 GCA_050115055.1 Candidatus Eiseniibacteriota bacterium
AGCGGGCGGGTGCGCTTCGTCACGCCGGGTGCCGGACTCGCGGCGCCGGCCGAGGCCGTCGCCGCACACCGTCGCACCACGGCGCCGACGCCGCTGCGTGTCCTGCGCACCGGCGGTGGGCGAGCGGCTGGTGGCGCGGCGGTGGCCGGACTCGATCGCGCGCTCCGGATTCTCGACTGGCTGGCCGAGCGGCCGGAGCTGCGCCCGGAGCTGCCGCGCTCCTGGCGGTCGCCGGCTACCGGCCCCACCGGCGGCGACCGGCAGCTCCCACCGGTACCTCGCGATCTGCCGGCGCTCGATCTGCTGCTGACGCTCGTGGTCCCGGACTGGCGGCTGCGCGATGCGCTGCGAGGCGCACCGGGCCGGTCGATCGGGCCGCCGCCGGAACCCGGGGGCGGCTTCCACTTCCGGATCTCGCCGGCCGAGCGCCGCAAGCTCGTCGACCGGCTGCGGGGGTCGGCGGATGCGTACCGCACGACCTCGCCCTATGCCCTGGCCCAGCTCCGGTTGCTCCTCCGACCCGGGGCGTGGCGCGAGGTCCCGGCGCGCGAGACGGAGCTGGTCGGCGCCACCCCGGAACCGTGGGGGGAGACGCCATGATCGATCGCCGCATCGGCACGCATCCGATCCTGGCAGCGCTCGGGAGACCGGACACGACCTTCTTCTGGAATGGTCGCGAGCTGCCGGCGCGCCGTGGCGAGGTGATCTCGTCGGCGCTCTACGCGGCCGGCATCGCCATCGTCGGACACCACAGGAAGGATGGTGGTCCCCAGGGCGTCTTCTGCATGAACGGGCAGTGCTCGCAGTGCACCGTGGTGGCCGATGGGCGGCCGGTCAAGTCGTGCATGACCCCGGTCACCCCCGGCATGCGGGTCGAGAGCTGCGAGGGCCTGCCGGTCCTCGGCGGCGCTGCAGCCGCGGAAACGGGGGAGGCCACCACCCGCACGGGCGAGGTCGACGACGTCGCCGTCCAGGTTCTCATCGTCGGAGGGGGGCCGGCCGGCATCTGCGCCGCCGTGGAGCTCGGGCGCCTCGGCATCGGCGTGCTCATCGTCGATGACAAGCAGGAGCTGGGCGGCAAGCTGGGACTGCAGACCCACAATTTCTTCGGCTCGGTCGCGGATTGCTACGCAGGAACGCGAGGCGTCGATATCGGTCACCGTCTGGCCGACGAGGTGGTCCAGCTCCCCACCGTCAAGGTGTGGCTCGATTCGACGGTTGTCGGCGTCTATCGGGACGGCAAGCTCGGCGTGGCCGGTGATGGACAGTACCGCCTGGTGACGCCGGAGGTGGTCCTGATCGCCAGCGGCGCCCGCGAGAAGATGCTCTCCTTTCCGGGCAGCGACCTGCCGGGCGTCTACGGAGCCGGTGCCTTCCAGACGCTGGTCAATCGTGACCGCGTGCGCTGCGCCGAGCGCCTCTTCGTCCTGGGCGGTGGGAACGTCGGGCTGATCGGCGCCTATCACGCCTTGCAGGCCGGCATCGACGTCGTCGGACTGGTCGAGGCGCTGCCCCGCTGCGGTGGCTACAAGGTACACGAGGACAAGGTCCGTCGCCTCGGGGTGCCGGTCTGGACGTCGCACACCGTCGTTCGCGCTCTCGGCAAGGAGCGGGTCGAGGGCGTGGTGATCGCTGCCGTCGACGAGCACTTCCGACCGATCGCCGGCACCGAACGCGCGTTCGACGTCGACACGCTGCTGATCGCCGTCGGGCTGTCACCGGTCGACGAGCTCTATCACAAGGCGACCGAGTACGACATGCGGGTCTACGCCGCCGGCGATGCGCGCGAGATCGCCGAGGCATCGGCCGCCATCTTCTCCGGCAAGATCACCGGGCGGCGGATCGCCCGTGATCTCGGCATGGAGGTCCCGGTGCCGAGCGACTGGGAGCGGTTCGGCGAGCTGCTGAAGCACCGCCCGGGCCCCGCGGCGCCGTTCGAGGCGCGGGAGCTCGATCAGGCGGTGCATCCGGTCATCCGCTGCGTGCAGGAGATCCCTTGCAATCCGTGCACGGAGGCCTGCCCCCACGATCTGATCTCGATGCCCGGATCGATCCTGTCGCTGCCGGAGTTCCAGGGCGTCTGCGAGGGCTGCGCCGAGTGCGTGCTGGCCTGCCCCGGGCTGGCGATCAATCTGGTGGTTCACGACTACGACCCGTCGGGCGCCATGAAGCTGATCGTGATGCCGTTCGAGTTCGACGAGGCGACGATCCCGCTCGGCCGCGAGGTCACGACCACCGACCTGGTCGGAGACGTCGTCGGTACGGGCCGCGTGCTCGCGGTGCGGGAGCGGGCTGATCAGGACCGGCGCCGGTTGCTCTGGGTCGAGGTGCCGGCGGCCGACGCGGCGCGCGTGGCCGGATTCCGCATCCGCGAGCCGGATGCGGGGCGTCCGGTCGATACCGGGCTGGCCGGCTGGGAGGGGGACGCGATCGTCTGTCGCTGCGAGCGGGTCTCCAAATCGGAGATCATCGCCGCGATCCGCGCCGGCGTGCGCGACATGAACCAGCTCAAGGCGGTGGTGCGCTCCGGCATGGGCGGTTGCGGTGGCAAGACCTGCACGGAGCAGATCCTCAGGATCTACCGCGAGGAGGGCATCGATCCCTCCGAGGTGACCTTGCCGACCCTCCGTCCGCTGGTGGCGGAGGTCCACCTGGGCGCCTTCGCCGGGCGGCCGGCCGGCAGCCACGCGGGGGAGGCATAGCGTGCGCGCCGCGGACGCGACCTATGACGTCATCGTCGTCGGGGCGGGTAGCGTCGGCAATCCGACCGCCTGCTTCCTGGCGCAGCAGGGGCTGCGCGTGCTGGCGCTGGACCGCCGCCCCGCGGTCGGTCAGGGTGACAACAAGGCGGCGATCGGCGGGGTGCGCGCCACCCACTCCGACCCGGGCAAGATCCTGACCTGCAAGGAGAGCCTTGAGGTCTTCTCCACCTGGGAGGAGCGCTACGGTTTCGACATCGGCTGGAAGCCGGGCGGCTACTGCTTTCCGGTCTACGACGCGGCGATCGAGGCGACCCTGAAGGGGATCCTGCCGGTCCAGCAGGGGCACGGGCTGGAGATCGACTGGGTGGGTCCCGAACGCATCGCCGAGCTGGTCCCGGGGATCGTCGACGAGGGGCTGCGCGGCGGCACCTACAGCCCGGGGGACGGGCAGGTCTCGCCGCTGCTCGCGGCGGTGGCCTTTCAGCGCGAGGCCGAGCGGCACGGTGCCGACTACCGGCTGGGCGAGCGCGTCACCGGCTACCTGGTGGAGGGTCGCGCCTGGACCGGGCAGCAGGCCGGCGGCCGGCACACCGGCGGCCGCGTTACCGGCGTCGTCACCGACCGCGGGTGTTACGCTGCAGGGCACGTCGTCATCGCCGCCGGTTCCGACGCCGCCGAGCACGGGCGGCTGTTGGGCATCGACATCCCCGTGCAACCCGACTCCCACGAGGCCGGGATCTCAGCGCCGGTCGCGTCCTTCCTCGGGCCGCTCGTCGTCGACCTGCGGCCGGGACCCGAGGGACGCACCGCCAACTTCTACTTCGGGCAGAACAAGGAAGGGCAGATCATCTTCTGCTACACACCGCGCGAACTCTTCGTCGGCACCGACCGCGAGTCGCTGTCGGAGTTCCTGCCGATCCTCGCGAGCCGCATGGTGTCGCTGGTGCCGCGGCTCGGCAACCTGCTGATCCGTCGGGTCTGGCGCGGCTGCTATCCGATGACGCCTGACGGCGTGCCGATCATCGACACGGTCCCGGAGCTGCCGGGGCTCGTGCTGGCGGTCGGCATGTGCGGGCAGGGGTTCATGATGGGCCCGGGCGTGGCGCGCAACGTGACCGCGCTCGTCGTGCAGGGCCGGCCACACCTGCCGGCCGATGTGCAGGCCTGCTTCAGCTTCCAGCGGGACTTTCACGCTGCACGCCGTGAGGCGCTCAAGTAGCTCGGGTCACCGCGCACCGGCCGCACGAAACGGCAGTGACGATCGACCCCCGTTACCCTCTGGCCGGCGCTACAGCCGCCTGAGCGCGTCGAGCGCCTCGAGGCCGTTCTTCTTGAGAAACGGGATGATGCCGCCCTCGGCGTGCAGCTTGAGCATCATCGGCGAGATGTCCACCGCGAGCTCCGTTCCCTGCGTGACATTCCGCACCGTCTGGCCCTCGATGTCGAGCTCGAGCGTGTCGGACTCCTCGATCGACGCCGTGTCGCAGATGCCGAGCACGAGACCGGCGTTCATGGCGTTGCGGTAGAAGATGCGCGCGAACGACGCCGCCAGGATGGCCGTGAGGTGGCAGTGCTTGAGCGACGTGATGGCGGTCTCACGCGAGCTGCCGCAGCCGAAGTTCGCCCCCGCGACGATGAAGTCGCCGGGCTTCACGTTCTTCGCGAACTCCGGCCGGTACTCGACGAAGGCGATCTTCGCCAGCTCCTCGGGGTCGGTGGTGACGTTGTAGCGTCCCGGGGTGATGAGGTCGGTGTTGATGTTGTCGCCGAACTTCCAGTTCACGGTATGGGCTCCTCCGGACCTGGCTGATGCTCGCCGGTCATGCAGCGGTGGCGGCAACCACGTCGCGGGGGTCGGTGATGACACCGGTGAGCGCGGTCGCCGCCGCGGTCGCCGGACTCGCCAGGTAGATCTCGGCCGTGGGGCTTCCCATGCGACCCTTGAAATTCCGGTTCGATGTCGAGACACAGACTTCCTGGTCGAAGAGCACTCCACCCTGACGCCCCAGGCAGGCACCGCAGCCGGGCGTGGTGATCATGGCTCCGGCGCGCGAGAACTCCGCGAGGTAGCCGCGCTGCATCGCCTCGTCGTAGACCGCTCGCGAGGCGGGCGTGATGACCGCCCGCAGGCTCTTCGAGACCTGCTTGTCCTTCCACATGGCATGGACGATCTCCAGATCCTCGATCCGGCAGTTGGTGCAGGAGCCGATGAAGACCTGGTCGACCTTGCGGCCCGCGACCTCGGGTACCGGCACGACCTGGTCGACGTCGTGCGGGCAGGCGATGAGCGGCACGAGATCGTCGACGGTGTAGTCGAACTCGCGCTCGAAGCGTGCATCCGGGTCGGAGCGCAGCCGCTCGAAGTCGGTGGGCCGGCCCATGCGTTCGAGGTAGGCGGCGGTGCGATCGTCGGCGGGCACGATGGCCGACTTGCAGCCGAGCTCGGCCGACATGTTGGTGAGGGTCAGGCGCTCCGGGACCTCGAAGTGCTCGACCGTGTCGCCGACGAACTCGAGGACGCGGTAGTTGCCGCCTGACGGGCCCAGATCGCCGGCGAGCTTCAGGATGACGTCCTTCGCATAGACGCCGGGTGCAAGGCCGCCCTCGAAACGGATGCGTAATGTCTCGGGGACGCGAAACCAGGCCTTGCCGGTGGCCATGGCGATGGCGGCGTCGGTCGAGCCGACACCGATCGTCAGGCAGCCGAGCCCGCCACCGGTCGGCGAGTGCGAGTCGGCGCCGAGCATCAGCATGCCGGGGATCAGGTAGCGCTCGGCCATCAGCTGGTGGCAGACCCCGTCGGTCAGGATCTCGATGCCCTGCTCGGCGGCGAAGGCGCGCACCTTCACGTGCAGCGCCGCCATCGCGACGCTGGGGGCCGGGAAGGCATGGTCGAAGGGGATGACGATGCGGCTCGGATCGAACACATGGCGGGCGATCTCGCGGAAGGGCGCCAGCGCCCAGGCGCACGTCGTGTCGTGCGCCATGACGTAGTCCAGATCGGCGAGGATGACGTCGCCGGCGTGCACCGTGGCTCCGCAGTGGTTCGAGAAGATCTTCTCGGCGAGGGTCTGGCCCATGTTGCCTCTCCGTCCTGATCCGTGGGTGGCGCGCCAGCGCGCGCGGTGGCGGCGCGGCGCTGCCGTTGGAAGCGTCCGAGCATAGCATGGGGGAGCCCGGGCAGTCATGTGGATCGGAGGCGCATGCGCCGGCCGCGCGAGGTCACGCCGGTGGTATTCCACCGCCGTACGCACGGCACCGCGCGAGGCCACGCGTGACGTGCGCTGGACGGTGAGCACGGTGGCGGCGTAGACTGCCGCGCATGATTGCACCGAGTCGTCGCGTTGCACTGCGCCGCCGCTTGCTCGCCTGGTACCGCGACGCGGCGCGCGACCTGCCCTGGCGGCGGGATCCGACGCCGTACGCCGTCTGGCTGTCCGAGATCATGCTGCAGCAGACGCAGGTCGCGGTCGTGCTGCCGCACTACACCCGTTTCCGCGCTCGCTTTCCGACCATCGAGGCGCTCGCCGCAGCCGGCGAGGAGGCGGTGCTCGCGGCCTGGCAGGGGCTCGGCTACTACGGGCGTGCGCGTCGTCTGCACGCCGCTGCCCGGCGGATCGTGGCCGAGCACGGCGGCAGCTTCCCGAGCGACCCGCAGGCGGCGCTCGCCCTGCCCGGCATCGGGCGCTACACGGCCGGGGCGATCCTGTCGATCGCGTACGGCGAGCCGTTGCCCGTGGTCGACGGCAACGTGGCGCGCGTGCTGGCGCGTCTCGAGGAGATCGATGGCACCCTCGAGGATGCCGCGGCACGGGCGCTGCTCTGGCGCCTGGCGAGCGAGCTGGTGCCGGCGGAGGCGCCGGGCGACTGGAACCAGGCCCTCATGGAGCTGGGAGCGCTGGTCTGCACGGCGGCGGCCCCGCGCTGCGACGCCTGCCCGGTGCGTCTCTCCTGCCGGGCGCGTGCCGCCGGCCGGACCGCCGAGCTGCCGCCGCCGCGACGGCGCCGCCGGCCGCCGCGGATCGCGGTCGCGGTCGCCTGGATCGAGCAGGACGGGGCGGTCCTGGTGACGCGCCGGGGCGATCAGGGAGTCCTGGCCGGCTTCTGGGAGCTGCCGGCCGCCGACCTGCCCGGCGCGCGCGCGGCCGCTGGCGATGCCTCGATGCCAGCGACGCTGGCGCTCCCGACGCCGCGCGCGGCGCGGACGGCGCTGCGCCCGGTGCTCCGGACGCTGGGGATCGATCGCTTCCGCATCGGGGCGGCCCTCGCGCGCGTCACGCACACGATGTTCAATCGCCGCGCCGAGCTCACGCTGTTTCCGGTCGGTGCCGACGGCGGGCAGCTCGGACGGGCCGGGCGGGGTGCGGGAGCGGCGTTCGTGGACCTCGCGGCTCCGGCCGGCAGACCGCTCACCACCGCGACGCGCAAGCTCATGGCGGCGGTCGCGTCGCGTCGGGAAGCGGCACCCCGAGCGGCCGGGACCGGCTGAGCGGGAGACGGCGCGCGCGCCGCCCAACCCGCCGCGGCGCTGTCGCTCCTGCCGGCTAGCCGCGGCCGGTCAGCTTCTGCTCCTTGTAGCCTTCCGGCGGCTCGTAGGCCGCGGCGTCCCTGTCCACCTCCTCGATCGCGCGGAAGCGCGTCTCGCCGGACACCGTGTCGCCGTCGAACTCGCGCATGAGGATCGGGAAACCGTCGATGTCCTGCATGCCGCCCAGGAAGTTCTGGCGCATGTTCGCCCCTGCATTGGGCATCGCGGCGAGCATCTTGCGGTAGAAGTCGGTCATCTGCTTGAAGACCCCGAAGTCCTCCTTGGCGAGCGGCACCGAGGACCAGTCGGTCACCCAGACCTCGTTCACACGCCGGCCGTCCATGGCGACCTCGTAGCAGACGCAGGGGTGGCCGTCGATCGTCTCCTGACGGTCCGTGCGCTGGACCTCGAAGACCGGCAGATCGGCCGGGGCGGTTGGCATGCGGCTCTCCATGAGCTTGCGCATCATCTCGCGCTGCTCCTCGGGCAGCTGCTGGAGCTGTGCCTCCATCTCGCTCATCGCCTGCTCGAGCTGCTGCGAGACCGAGGACAAGGTCTCCTGGTCGAGGACGGAGTAGGCGCGGCGCTGGTGGTCGACGAAGAGGGTCGCCTCGAGGTCGCCGCGGTAGATCATCGTCACCCGCGAGTCATCGGCGTCGGCCGCGAGGCTGCTCACGTCCATCTTGAGGCGGTCGCCGCCCAGGAGGAGCTGGCCCTCGCCGGTGGTCGGCGGATCGGCGGACAGGTCCTTGAACTCGACGGTGACGGCGTAGTCGGCGCGGGCGGCCGCGACGAGCCCGGCCATGGCGAGGGCGACCGTGATGATGACCTGGAGTGGGGCGCGGGGCAGGGTCCTGGATCTCATGCCGTGTCCTTCTCGATCGTCGGGAGCTCGGCCGGCGCGGGTCGCTCCCGGCACCGACGGGGGACGGAACGCTGGATCCTACCATGAGATCCGGCCCGTGGTTCCGGCGCCTTCAGACGCTGAAGCGCACGTGGAAGAGGTCGCCGTCCTGGACCTCGTAGTCGCGCCCCTCGAGCCGCAAGGTGCCGCGCTCACGACATGCGGCCAGGGAGCCGGCCGCGTCGAGTTCGGGGTAGGCAGCCACCTCGGCACGGATGAAGCCGCGCTCCATGTCGCTGTGGATCGTGCCGGCCGCCTCGCGAGCGCGGGTGCCGCGCCGGATCGGCCAGGCGTGGACCTCCTTGTCACCGCCGGTGAAGAAGGTGACGAGGCCCAGCAACTCCTGCGAGGCGCGCAGCAGTCGTGGCAACACCGGCTCGTCGACTCCCATCTCGGCCAGGAAGGTCGCGCGCTCGTGCGGCGGCAGGCCAGCGATCTCTGCCTCCAGCGCGGCCGAGAAGACGATGGGCGTCGCCCCCCGCTCATCCGGCCAGTGCGCCGCGAGCCAGGCGTCGGCATCCGGCAAGGCTCCCTCATCGGTGTTGACCAGCCGGAGAAGCGGCTTCTGCGTCAGCAACTGGTAGCCGCCGAGGATCACCTGCTCGGCCGGATCGAGGCCGGTGTCGCGCAGCGGCCGGCCGTCGGAGAGCGCCGCCTCGCAGCGGTGGAAGAGCTCGAGCTCACGCTCGTCCTCGGGCTTCCTGGCCTTGCTGATCTGCTTCGCGAGTCGCTCGCAGCGGCCCTCGACAATCGCCAGATCGCCGAGCAGCATCTCGGTCTCGAGCGCTTCCGCCGCCGCCGCCCAGCTGCCGACCCGTGCCACCCGATCGCGCGGCTGGTCCTCCGCGAAGCCGCCGATGACCTCGACCAGGGCTGCGGCATTCTTGATCTTGACGAGGATCGTGCCCGGTACGCCCTGACCCTGGGCGCCGTGCACGTCGAGTCCGGGCACGTCGAGATAGTCGACCGTGGCCGGCGTCACCTTGCGCGGTGCGAAGATCTCGACCAGGCGGTCCAGCCGCGGGTCGGGAACCGGCACCACGCAGTGGGTGACGGCGCCGGCCTGCGGCCGCGCCTCGATTCCCGCGTAGGCGGCGAGCGTCGTGAACAGCGTCGACTTCCCCGACCAGGGCAGCCCGACGATGGCGATCTGCATGATCCGGTCCTGACTCCAGGGGGTGGGCGCGGCAGGCGCGCGTCATGCTCGTGATCCGGAGCACGGTGCGGGGTCGCTCGACGCCCGGGGCGTACGCAGGGTCGGCGCGCGGCGTCCGGTCGCGGCGCCTTGACACCCGCGGCGGCCGGATTCTAGCATCGGCGCCGGATCCGTCCCAGGTGGATCACCCACCTTGCCCATCGCCCCCGACCGCCGCCGTGGCGTCACGTCCGGAACGCCGATGCATCAGGTCACGCTCACAGGCACCGAGTTCATCATCGTCCTGGTGCTGGTCAAGCTCGGGGTGATGGCGGCACTGACCAGCGTCCTGGTGCGCTCGCGACGCTTCGTCGATGTGCTGTTCACGCCGCGCCGGACGGTCATCACGCAGTCGGCGCTCGCCCTGTCACTCGGCCTGCCGTTCTCGATCGGCGTGCTGCTGCGCGTGGTCCTGGGCTACGAGGGGCTCGACCTCGCCTTCTCGGGCGCCTACCTGGCCGGGCTCGTCGGCGGCATCCATCCGGGGATGCTGGTGGGGACCATGGTGGGACTGCCGGGCTTCCTCTCCGGCGAGTGGCTGGCGCTGCCGGCCTACGTGGCGACCGGTCTGGTGGCCGGTGTCGTCGGCGGAGGCCGGCTCGGGGGCGAGGAGATCTGGGAGCTGAGCGCCGTGCCGCCGATCGACGTCTACCGGATCCTCAAGGCGGCGATCGTCCACCATGCGCTCGACCGCAAGCTGCTGGTGGTCGTGAGCTGCCTCGGTCTGGCAGTCGCCGGGGATTTCGTGGCCGGCAACGTCGGCGAGGGCTGGCTCTACCGCCTGGCGCCCGACTCGATCTGGGTCCTGGTCGCGGCCTGGGTGGGGGCGCTGTCATCGGTCGCGATCGGTGTGCGCAACTTCAACGCCGCGCGGCTCGACATCAAGATCAAGGCACAGGAGGCACTCCTGACCCAGGCGCGCTACGATGCGCTCCGGAGGCAGATCAACCCTCACTTCCTGTTCAACACGCTGAACACGATCAGCTCGTCGATCCGGACCAACTCGACCGCGGCTCGTCAGATGATCGTCAAGCTGGCCGCGGTGCTCCGCCGCGTGCTCCAGCCAGGCGCCGACTTCGTGCCACTGCGCGAGGAGATCGATTTCATCGACTCCTACCTCGACATCGAGACGGTGCGTTTCGGTGCCGACCGGCTGCTCGTCGACAAACGCATCGATCCGGCGACGCTCGACGTGCCGGTGCCATTCATGATCCTGCAACCGCTGGTCGAGAACGCCATCCTGCACGGACTCGAACCGTCGCTCAAGCCGGGGACGATCCGCATCAGCGCCGGTTTCGACAACGGCGACGTCACGGTGACGGTCGAGGACGACGGCCGCGGCATGCCGGCGGAGCGCGTGGCGGCGGCGCTCACCGGCGGCATCGGCATCAAGAACGTGCACGAGCGCCTGCGCATGGCGTACGGTCCCGAGTACGGTCTCGAGCTCAGCTCGCGCCCTGGTGACGGTACCCGCGTGCGCGTCGTCATCCCGCACGAGAGGAGTCGTAGGTATGCACAGCCGGCCTGACGAGACGCCCCGCGCCGAGGACCTCGTACCGCGACCGATCCGCGCCATGGTGATCGACGACGAGCCGCTGGCACGCGAGGAGCTCGTCCACCTGCTGGCCGGCATCGAGGGAATCGAGCTGGTGGGGGAGGCCGCGAACGGCATCGAGGCGCTGGAGATGATCCAGGGCGAGCGCCCAGACCTCGCCTTCGTCGACATCCAGATGCCGGGGCTCGACGGCTTCGGTCTGATCAAGGCCGTGCAGCAGGCCGGCGTGGCACCGTACGTGGTCTTCGTCACCGCCTACGACGAGTACGCGCTGCGCGCTTTCGAGGTCAGCGCCACCGACTACCTGCTGAAGCCGGTCGAGCGCCGACGCCTCGAGCAGGCGGTCGACCGGGTCAAGGAGCTGATCACCCACCAGGACGCGACCGCCGCCCGTCTCGAGCGCCTGATCGGCGCCCTCGGGAGCCGTGGGGAGTATCTGCGCCGGATCCCCGTGCGCCGCGACGAGCGGCTGGGGCTGATCGACGTCGACGCGATTCTGTATGCCTACATCGCCGACGGCACCGTCTTCGCCGTCACGGCCACCGCCACCGAGGTGACCGGCTACCGCACGATGGAGGAGCTCGAGTCGGATCTCGACCCCGAGACGTTCATGCGCGTGCACCGGAGCTATCTCGCCAACCTGAACAAGGTGCAGGAGATCATCCCGTGGTTCTCGGGCACCTACAGGCTGAAGATGGAGGGCGCAGCCGAGGACTCGGAGATCCCGCTGTCGCGCGCGCAGGCCAAGCGGCTGCGCAAGATCCTCAAGTGGTGATGCCGGGCGCGCGGGCAGCGCGACCGGCGCTGCACGATGCTGGGCCTTCCTGACGCCCGCCTGCCTGCCGCGACGCCCGCTAGCGCACGTCCGGCAGGATCGCCTCGTAGGCGACGATCGGGAAGATATGCTCGATCGAGTCCGGCTGCTCCGGGTCGGTGCGGGTGGCCGTGTCGA
>JASFRE010000081.1:0-11825 GCA_050115055.1 Candidatus Eiseniibacteriota bacterium
TGCCGTCGCCGCGGTCCTCGACCTCAAGGAGCAGCAGGGCTGCAGCGTCGGCGAAGCGCTGACGGCAAATCTGGCCGGCCGGCAGCTGCTCCTCATCCTCGACAATTGCGAGCACCTCCTCGAGACGTGCGGCGCTCTTGTCGTGGAGCTGCTACAGGCGGCTGCCGACGTGCGCATTCTCGCGACCAGCCGGGAGCCGCTGGGTGTCGACGGCGAGCACGTCTACTCCCTACCGCACATGATCGTGCCCACTTGTCAACAGCTCAGCACCGAGGAACTGGCGGGCTGCGAGGCGGTGCAGCTCTTCATCGATCGTGCCACGGCTGCCCTGCACGGCTTCACCCTGACACCCGAACGGTGCGCCGCGATCTCGGAGATCTGCCGGCGTCTGGACGGGATGCCACTCGCCATCGAGATCGCGGCTGCCATGGTCAAGGTGCTGCCGGTCGAGGAGATCAACGCTCGTCTCGGACAGTCCCTGCGCGTGCTGACTCGCGGCAGCAAGTCCGCACCGCCCCGTCACCGGACGTTGCGCGCCACCATCGAGTGGAGCCACGCGCTCCTGACCGATGTGGAACGTACCCTGTTCCGGCGGCTAGCGGTGTTCGCGGGCGGCTGGACACTCGACGCCGCCGAGCAGGTGTGCGCCGGCGAATCGATCGAGAAGTGGGAGGTGCTCGATCGCTTCACCCGGCTGGTCGACAAGTCGCTGGTCGAGATGGATGTCGAGCGGACCGAGCAGGCGGGCCGCGGCCGCTACCGGATGCTGGAGACGGTACGCGAATACGCGGCCGAGCGGCTCGAGGAGTCCGGTGAGGCCGACCGTGTTCGCTCTCGCTACCGGGACTACTTCCTCGATCTCGCGCATCAGGCGGCGGCGCACAAGATGGACGCGGCTCAGGTCGACTGGTTGAGCCGGCTCGAGCGCGAGCACGACAACCTGCGAGCGATCCTGGACCGTGCGATGCTCGAGTCGACGACGGGCAGTGACGATCCGGACTGGAGTGGTCTGCGACTGGCCGGCGATCTCGGCTGGTACTGGGACATCCGGGGGCTGTGGACCGAGGGGCGCCGGTATCTCGAGGCCTTGCTCCGCCGGCCCGGCGCCGCAGCCCGCATTCCCGCCAGGGCGCTCGGCCTCTTCTGGTGCGGCGAGCTCGCACGCGTCGCCGGTGACCTCGATCGGGCGCGGGAGCTTCTCGAGCAGAGTCTCGAGCTCCGCATCGAGCTCGGCGACCACGCCGGGGCGGCAGCCTCCCTGAACGATCTCGGGAACATCGCCAACATGTGCGGCGACCACGAGCTTGCGCGCCGGTGCTACGAAGATGGACTGACCTACCGGCGCCAGATCGATGATCGCCTTGGCATCGCGGTCTCGCTCAACAACCTCGGAACCCTGGCCTGGTCCCGACAGGACGCCGAGACGGCCGTCGCGTACCTCGGCGAGAGTCTCACCCTGCGTCGTGATCTCGGCGACCTGCGGGGTGTGGCGGGCACGCTGCACAACCTGGGGCTCATCGCGAGCGCACGGGACGACCATGCCGCTGCGCGTGTTCACTTGATTGAGGCCACCGAGATCCGCCGGACGCTGGGCGACACCGCAGGACTCGGCAGGGCACTGCTCGCGCTGTCGACCGTTGCCCTCAAGGAGAATGATCTCGATACCGCCCGCTCGCTGCGGGAGGAGAGCCGGACCACCTTTCGGGAGCTGGGTGATCGCTTCGGCAGCGCGCTCGCCGCGGTGGGACTCGGCGTGGTGCTGAGTCGCCAGGGTGAGCTCGAGCGCGCGCAGGAGCTCTTCGAGGAGAGCCTGGCGCTGTGGCGGAAAGGCGGGGACCGGCGTCGTGTCCTGGAGACGCTGATCAGCATCGCGGAAGTGGCCGCAGACCAGGGTCGGCCGGACCGTGTGCACGATGCGCTGGATGAGGCACTCTCGATCGCCCGGCAACTCCAGGATCCCGGACCCACGGCCGGTCCCCTGCGTGCAGTTGCCTATCTGGAACTCGACGGCGACGAGCCGGAGACGGCGGTGATCCTCCTGGGGGCCTCGGAGTCGATGCGCGAGCAGGCGGGGTTGGGGTTGCCGGCGGATGGAGCCGCGCAGCGCGACGGCGCGCTGGCGGAGGCGCGGGCACGCCTCGGTGAGGCGGCCGCGGATCGCGCCTGGGCGACCGGTCGATCGATGACGGCCGAGGATGCGATCGCGCTGGCCGAGTCGCGCATCGTGCTGAGGCGTCCTGGGCGCGCGCCCCGTCGCCGAGGATGACGCTCGGTCGCTGCGCCCGTCGCGTCTCCGCGAAGCGGGCCACGTCGATCGTGCCATCGCCCGCACCACGACCGCGACGACGACCTGCCTAGGGTCCTCCGGGTCGGTCGGCTCGCCCCAGCGATCGGTGGAGCTCGGCGATCATGCGGCCGAGCCTGGAATGCTCGGTCACATGGAGCTCATGGGCGATCGCCTCCGCCTCGGTGAGCGCCGCCCGTGCAGCAGCGAGCTCGTCGAGCCCCAGCTCATGCAGGGCGAGCTTGCAGAGCGCCTCTCCCAGGCCGATGCGCTCGCCCACGTCCCTGAGGATGGCAACGCTCCGGTCGAAACAGAGGCGCGCCTCCTCGGTGCGGCCCTGCCCGGAGTGAAGCCGGGCGAGATCGGCCAGCAGTCCGCCCTCGAAGCGCCGATTTCCTACCTCGCGGTGGATGGCCAGCGCGGACGCGTAGCGCCCGCGCGCGTCTTCCGTTCGATCCTGTTCTACGTCCAGGTTGGCCAGGTTGCCGAGCACGACTCCCTCGCGACTCCTGTCCCCGACCTCGCGGGCGATGGTCAGAGCCATCCGGTAGCGTTCGTGAGCCGGGTCGAAGCGACCTTCGTCCGCGTCCAGGAGACCCAGGTTGCCGAGCACCACGCCTTCGAGCGGTCGATTGCCCACCTCCCGGTGGATCGCCAGCGCCGACTCGTAGAGCTCGCGTGCTTCCGCGAACCGGCCCTGGTCATGGTGCAACGTGCCGAGGTTTCCGAGCACCACACCCTCGGAAGGTCGATCGCCTACCTCCCGGTGAACAGCGATGGCACCGTCGTAGTATTCGCGAGCCTCCTCCAGCTTCCCCTGCTCGTGGTGCAGATTGCCGAGATTGCCAAGCATGTTACCGGTACCACGTCGGTCACCCAGCTCTCGGTGAATGGCCAGCGCCGCCTGGTAGCGCGCATGGGCCTCGTCAATCCTGCCCTGCCGGTGATGGAGGATCCCGAGATTCCCCAGCCAGATGCCCTCGAGTCGCCGGTTGCCCAGACCGCGGTGGATCGTGAGCGCCGCCTCGTACTGCTCGCGAGCCTCCTCGATCCGGCCCTGCCGGGCGAGCAAGATGCCGAGATTGCCGAGCACCGACCCCTCGAGTCGCCGGTCACCCGATTCGCGGTGGATGCGCAGGGCCATCTCGTAGTGCTGGCGGGCTTCTTCCGCACGGCCCTCCAGCGCATGCAGGGTGCCGAGGTTGCCGAGCACCGCCGCCTCGGAGAGCCGATTGCCGACCTCGCGATGAATGGCAAGCGCCGTCTCGTAGTGTTCGCGCGCCTCGTTCATGTGCCCCTGCTGGCGATGGAGATCACCGAGATTGCCGAGCACGACGCCCTCGTGCGGCCGGTTTCCAGCGGCGCGGTGGATGTCCAGGGCACTCTCGAGGTGCACGCGCGCCTCGTCGATACGCCCCTGCGCGCGATCGAGGTTCCCGAGATAGCCGAGAACGACTCCACGTAGACCGCGGTCCGCGTCGCCCTCGCTCGCGTCCAGGCTCCGCTCGAAGAGCGCACGAGCGCGATCGAACTCACCTGCGACTCGCGCGAGCTCGCCCGCCGCCGCGAGGGCCAGAGATCTGGCCCGCGTCCGCAGGATGGCTGACGGCTTGTCGAGGAGTGCGTTCAGAGCGTCGCGTCCCTCTGTCCACAGGCCGCGGACCTCCCAGAACCAGCCCAGCGAGCCCGCCAGGATCAGCCCGCATTGCTCGGGGTCGTCGGCTTCCACCAGTGCTGCCAGCACCGCGCGCATGTTGTCGTGCTCGTGATCGAGCCGGCTCAACCAGTCGATCTGGGCTGCGTCCATCTTGTGTGCCGCTGCCTGATGCGCGAGGTCGAGGAAGTAATTCCGGTAGCGAGAGCGAACACGGTCGGCCTCGCCCGACTCCTCGAGTCGCTCGACGGCGTACTCGCGTACGGTCTCCAGCATCCGGTAGCGACCGCGACGCGCCTGGTCGCTCTTCGCCGTGTCCATCTCGACCAGCGACTTGTCGACCAGCCGGGTGAAGAGATCGAGTACGTCCCACTTCTCGATCGGTTCGCCGGCGCACACCTGCTCCGCGGCGTCGAGTGTCCAGCCGCCGGCGAAGACCGCCAGACGCCGGAACACGACGCGCTCCAGCTCGGTCAGGAGCTCGTGACTCCAGTCGATGGTGGCCCGTACGGTGCGATGGCGGGGCGGCGCCGTCTTGCTACCGCGAGTCAGCACGCGCAACGACTGTTCGAGGCGGGCATTGATCTCCTCGACCGGCAGCGCCTTGACCATGGCGGCCGCGATCTCGATGGCCAGCGGGATCCCGTCGAGGCGACGGCAGATGTGCGCGATGGCGGCACAGCGCTCCGGTGTCAAGGTGAATCCGTGCAGCGCAGCAGCCGCCCGGTCGATGAACAGCCTCGTCGCCTCCGTCTGGAGCAGCTCGTCAGTATCGGGCTGGTTGCTCGTCGACACCTGCAGAGGCGGAACGGAGTAGACCTGTTCGCCCTCGACGCCGAGCGTCTCGCGACTGGTCGCGAGCATGCGCGGCGCCGCGTCCGCGCGCAGCAGCTCATCCACCAGATCCGAGCAGACCTCGAGAAGATGCTCGCAGTTGTCCAGGATCAGCAGCAGCTGCCTGCCGGCAAGGTAGGCGAACAGCGACTCTCTGGCCGTCTTGCCCCTCTGCTCCTTGACGTCGAGGGCGGCGGCAACGGCCGGGACCAGAGCCGCGCCCTCGCGGAGCGGCGCCAGGTCGATGAGCCAGACACCGCCTGGAAAACGCTCGAGCATCCGACCGGCCGTCTCCAGGGCCAGGCGTGTCTTGCCGCTGCCGCCGGCGCCGATCAGCGTCACCAGACGATGTCTGCCGATGAGCTCCTCGATCTCATCGAGGTGCTGCTCCCGGCCGATGAAGGTGGTGAGCCGGTTCGGGAGATTGTGTGCGCGGCCGGGATCATCGACCACCGCCGCCGAGGCGGGTCGATGCCATGAAACGGGTCCCGCCCGGGAGACCAGCAGCTCGTCGATTTGAAGCCGCACCTCGGCCACGGACTCGGGACGATGCGCCGGTTGCTTGGCCAGGCACCGCTCGAGCAACGAGGTCAGCGCTTCCGGAAGATCGTGAGGTAGGGCGCTCCAGTCGGGATCGCGCTCCATGGTCCGGAACATGGTCTCGAACAGATTGCGTCCCTCGAACGCACGCACCCCCGTGAGACACTCGTAGAGAACGCAGCCGAAGGCCCAGACGTCGCTCAGATGATCCACCGATTTGCCGTCGAACTGCTCGGGGCTCATGTAGCCGGGGGTGCCGATGACACCCTGCTGTTCACCCTTGGCTTGCTCGGGCCCTCCGGCGAGGGCCATCGTGGCGATCCCGAAATCGAGCACCTTGACCAGGCCGCCCGGCGTGATCTTGATGTTGGCCGGCTTCAAGTCCCGGTGCACGACGCCGCGCTCGTGCGCTGCTTCGAGGGCACGCGCGATCTGCGCGCCGATCGACAGTGCCTCGGCGGTCGCCATTCCCTCGCGGACGAGTCGTTCCTCGAGCGTCGGACCTTCGATCAATTCCAGGATCAAGAAGACGCGACCGTCGGCTTCCTCGAGCGAGTGGATCGTCGCGATGTTGGGGTGATTCAGTGCGGCGAGGATCTTCGCCTCGCGGATGAAGCCGGCCGTGCGGTCCTCGTCGATCGATAGTGCGGCCGGCAGGATCTTGATGGCGACCGGGCGGTCGAGGGTCGGATCGCGGCCCATGTACACCACACCCATGCCGCCGCGACCGAGCTCACCGACGATCGGGTAACGGCCGATCTGCTCCGGCTGCTCGCTCGGTCCCGCACGCCTTTGCCGCCTTCCCATCACCGTTTCCCTCGGAGATGAACAGCAGGGCGCGCCGTTGCCTCGGCAGGGCAGAGGACGCTCCCCGGCGCCGGGCGCCGCGCTCAGCCGTTCGTCGCGGCGGCCACGGCCTCGTCAATGGTGAACGATCGGCCGCGTGCCATCGCACGTTCCCAGGCGGCATCGCCGACCGTCTCCCGGACCCCCGTGAGCACGCGGTCCCGCACCTGTTCGTCGTCCGGCCCGAGGGCGATGCCCGCCAGCTCGCGTGCGGTCTCGGAGGCCGCGAGCAGCGTCGCCGCCCTGTCGACGTTCGCAGCGCGATGCTCGACCAACGCCAGAGCACGCAGGGTCTCCACGACGCCGGCGATCTCGTCACCGGCATGCGCCAGCGCCAGCGCCTCACGCAGGCTCGCGCGAGCGCGATCGAGATCTCCCTGCTCCATGTCGAGATCCCCGAGGTTACCCAGCGCCATGCGCAGCTGCTGTGCCTCGTTCAACTCTCGACAGAGCGCGATGCACTCCTCGTAGTACGCCCGCGCAGTCTCGTACTGGCCGCGGGATTTCAGAATGATGCCGAGATGATGCGTCGCGCTGGCGATGCCCTGGCGATCGTCCTGCCGGCGGTGGATCTCCACGCACTCCTCTTGAATCGCTTGCGCTCCGGAAAGATCGTTCTGCATCAAGGCGATCGCCCCGTGCACGAAGAGAGCTCTGGCCAGACCCACCTCATCGCCGAGGAGCCGGTAGATGTCCTCGGCCTCGGCGGCGAATGCGCGGGCCTCGTCGTAGTGCGCGCCTGCGCGCGCGATGTTGGCCAGGTTGGCGAGGGCGACTGCAGCCCCGCGCCGGTCGCCGAGCTCGCGGCGCAGCGCGAGGCTGTCCGTGAACCGTGTGTGAGCGGTATCGTTGTCGCCCTGCGCCCAGGCGAGTGTCCCGAGGTTGTTGAGGGAGACCGCGGTCCCGACCCGATCGTCGATGCGTCGTCGGATGAGCAGGCTCTCCTCCCAGAGCCGCCGCGCCTCGGATAGATCCCGTTCCAGGTAGGCGACGTTGGCCAGGTTGTTCAGGCAGTCTGCGATGCCCGACTCGTCACCCAGACGCCGGCGCATGTCGAGGCTCTCCTGAAGACGCAGCCGCGCGTGTGCCGCATCCCCCATCAGTCGACCGAGTTGCCCGGACCAGTAGACCACGTGGGCGCGGACGCTCCCGTTCTCCGCCGACACGTGCCGTAGCGCGGACTCGCAGTAGGCGCGCCCCTCACTCCAGGTGCCGCGCACGTCCCAGTACCAGCCGAGGGCGGCCACCAGTCGCAATCCCGTGTCGTCGGTGCTGGCCGACTCGAGCCATGCCTCGACGGCGGCGCGCAGGTTGTCATAGTCGTGGTCGAGTCGCTGGAGCCAGTGCGCCTGCTCGGCGTCCGCCACGTGCGTCGCCGCTTCTTCCGCCAGCGCGCAGCCATACCTCAGGTGCCGCTCGCGAAGTAGTGTCGCCTCGCCGGACTCACGCGCGCGCTCGAGTCCGTACTCCCGGATCGTCTCGAGCATCCGATACCGCCCGCCCCCCGCCTGCTCGCTCCGTTCGAGATCCAGCTCGGCGAGCGACTTCTCGACCAACCGCGTCATGAGGTCGAGCACCTGCCAGCGATCGATCGACTCGCCGCAGCACACCTCCTCGGCGGCATCGAGGGTCCAGCCGCCCGAGAAGATGGCCAGCCGTCGGAACACGGCGCGCTCCTCATCGGAGAGCAGCTCGTGGCTCCACTCGATCGCCGTTCGCAGGGTTCGATGACGCGGCAGCGCCGTCTTGCTGCCGTGTGTGAGCACGCTCAGGCGGTGGTCCAGGCGCTCCGCCAGCTCCTCGACGGGCAGCACACGGACGCTCGCGGCGGCGATCTCGATCGCCAGGGGGATGCCGTCGAGACGGCGGCAGATCTCCGCGATCGCGGCGCAACGCTCGGGAGTCAAGGTGAAGCCGTGCAGGGCCGCAGTCGCTCGCTCGACGAACAGCTGGACGGCCTCCGCGGTGAGCAGCGCCTCGGGAGTCGACCTCGCCGCCTCGGGCACTTTCATCGACGGTACCAGATAGACCCGCTCCCCATCGCACCCCAGACTCTCACGACTGGTCGCCAGGATCTTGAGCCGGGGAGCGGTCCGTAGCATCTCCTCGGCCAGCCGCCCGCACGCCTCGAGGAGATGCTCACAGTTGTCGAGCAGTACGAGGAGCTCCTGGCCGGAGATCCCTGCCAGCACCGTCTCCCTCAGTGCCTCGCCTGGTCGCTCCTTGAGCTCGAGGGCACCGGCGGTGGCTTGCCACACGGCGCCGGGATCGGAGAGCGCTGCCAGCTCGACGAAGCGCACGCCCTCGCCGAAACATCCGAGCAGCCGGCGGGCGGCCTCGATCGCCAGCCGCGACTTGCCGCAACCGCCCGGGCCGGTGAGTGTCACCAGCCGATGCTGGTCGAGCAGCGCGACGACGTCGCTCAGCGGTCTCTCGCGTGCAATGAACGTCGTGAGCTGAATCGGAAGCCGTTCACGACGCCCGGCATCACCGACCGCAGCCGCCGGTTCGCGCCACGCGATCGGCCCCGCGCGTGACGCCACTTGCTCGTCGAGCAGCCGGCGCACGGCGACGATGGACGCTGGCCGCCGCGCTGGCTGTCTGTCCAAACACCTTCCGACCAGCTCGACGATCGACGATGGGACCTCGGCCGGCAGCGCATGCCAGTCGGGCTCGCGCTCCATGGTCTTGAACATGGACTCGAGGATGTTCCTGCCGGCGAACGCCGCTGTGCCGGTCAGGCATTCGTAGAGCAGGCAGCCAAAGGCCCAGATGTCGGTGAGCCGGTCGACAGGCTTGCCGTCGAGCTGCTCCGGACTCATGTAGCCCGGCGTGCCGAGCACCTCGTCGCGGGTGGCTGCCCCGGTAGGCCGAGAGCCCTGCTCCGCGACGATCTTGGCGATGCCGAAGTCGAGGACCTTGGCGAGACCGGAGGGCGTGATCTGGACGTTCGCCGGCTTGAGATCACGGTGCACGATCCCGCGCTCATGGGCCGCCTCGAGAGCGCGAGCCACCTGGCTCGCGATCGCAAAGGTCTCGGTGGGCGGTAACGCACCGGATCGCAATCGCGCCTCGAGCGATTCCCCCTCGATCGCCTCCAGCGTCAGAAAGACCCGGCCGTCCTCTTCTTCCAGCGAGTGGATGGTGGCGATGTTGGGGTGATTGAGAGAAGCGAGCACCTTCGCCTCGCGGACGAAGCGCTGCGCGCGCTGCTCTTCGACCGCGATGCCGGGCGGCAGGATCTTGATTGCCAGCAGGCGATCCAGGCGCGGATCCCGGGCCAGATAGACCACGCCCATACCACCGCGTCCCAGCTCGCCCACCACGGGGTAGCGACCGATGCGTTCGGGGCGCTCGCTCTGCTGCTCGCCGGAGGAGGAATGCTGCATCAGAGAAAGGGGCGGCTCACGTGATGAGGGGGGCCGGTTCGCTCGCGTCGTCCCTGCCGGCGCGCACCGCGCCGGCTTCGTAACTCATTCTGCCGCAATCCATTCGCGCCCGCATTCCAAAAACAGCCGCGGCGGCGAAAAAACGCCGTACGCCGCGGTCCGCGCCGCGTTTCCGGATTGAACCGAGTGGGACTGGGGACGCACGAGGCGCCCCGGAGCGACCCGCGAAACGCTGAACATCATACCGCACAAGGAGATAAGTCATGAACTCGCACACCGACACGACCCCGAATCCGAGCCTCGGCCGCCTCACCTCGATCGGTGCCCGTGCCGCCCTGACCGTGGCCGTGATCGCCGCGGCGAGCACGGCGACCATCACACCGTGCAGCGCTCAGGGTCACGGCCTCATCCGTGGCGGCCTCGGCGTTGACCCGATCAGTGGCGGCATGGCGTTCAGCGGCGGCGGTGGCTATCGCGCACCGCTCAGTGGCGCCATCTGGTACGAAGGAACGGCAGACCTCTTCTACCACAGCGGTTCGGAGGACTGGACCGAAGACGGATACACCGGCACGACCAATACGGAGATGACCATCGTTGCGGCGCGCTTCAACATGCTCTTCAACTACAACGACGCGTCACGTTCGATGTATCCCATCGTCGGATTCGGCCTCTTCGCCGGCGGCGGTGAATGGAGCGAGACCGAGCAGAGCCTCAGCTACTCCGACATCACCTACAGCGACGGTGGCGAGGGCAGGGGTTTCGGCAACATCTTCAACTTCGGCCTCGGCTTCAAGACCGGCGAGCGCTGCGACCTCCGCGTCGAGGCGCCGGTGATGGTCTCGTGGGGGGCGGTCGCGAACAGCGTCTCGATCCCGTTCACCGTGAGTGCTGGCGTCCACTTCTAGGAAGCCTCACCGACCGACATGTGGGCTCGACGAGGTGTCGAGACGGTTACGAGACCCACGCGAACGACGCACGGCGGCGAGAACCACACTGAGGAGATGGAACCATGAACCGGGCTCACGGAATCAAGACGGCCGCGATGATGACGGCACTGACGATGGCGATGACCTTCACCGGCTGCGGCAACGACCGAGAGATCTCTGTGGCGGCACCGAATCTACCCTCCGGCAACGACGATGATCCCAACGCACCCATGGCCGACTTCTCGGGCGCCTGGGAGATCACCGAGAGCTGGGACGGTTGCGCTGGAGAGCAGTGGGGATACGTGATCCGCATCGATCAGCATGGGTCGCGCGTGACCATCAACGGCGATGAGGTGGATGCGATCGTCCAGGGCGAACTGCTGACTTGGGAGGAGAGCGAGCACAGCGGACAGGAGTATGTCAGCCGCACGGTCACCATCTGGAAGGCAGATGCGTCGTCCCTGCGAGGGGTCGGTTCGGGCATCATCGCATCGGGAGGCACGGAGTGCACGTTCAACGTCGAACTCGCGGGGAGGTCGCTGACGTCACACGGGGTTGGCGTTGCCGGCGGGATCAGCAATCTCGACGGGCAGTTCGGCGGCATCCTCGTCGACGACTGATGAGGTCAATTGCTGGCTACGGCGCCCGGCGGCCCCGCTCGTCCTCGAGCGGGGTCGTCGGTCGTCCTGGTCCCGGCGGCTGCTTCCGTCTGCGACCTGCCGGATCAGGGGTGTTCGACGCGATCGATCTAGCGCTCCGGCCCGAGCGAATCGCGGGGATCTTCGCCCTCCATGACCAGACGGTTGAACTCGTGGATCTTCCACATGCCGTAGAGATTGCGAAGCAGACGCAGGTCCTCGATGGTCCGTGCAACGCTGTGCGTCGCTTCCCAGTCGAGCTCCTCGTTGCCGAAGACGCGATCGATCAACTCGTGGAGGTCCTGTTCGCTGAGTCCGTCACCTGGATCCGGTGCCTCGTCGCGTCGGTCAGCCATGTTCCACCCTCATCAACCTGGCGAGCTTCAGCAGCGATCGATTCACGAAGGCACGCGCCGCGGCCGCGTTCGGTCGCGCCAGCTCTTCTGCAATCCGTGCATAGTCGTAGTGCAACTCGACGCGCATGATGACGGCCTCGCGCTCCTCGGTCGTGAGCCGCTCCAGAGCCCGCTCGTACGCCTCGGCCACCTCTCTGGCCACGCACTCGTCGTAAGGCGAGCGCGGCGACGCCCAGTGTCGATCCTCGATCTCGACTTCCGGGTGCGAGCGGCGCGACAGATCGCGGATGCGATTGAGGAACGCAGTTCGGAGATAGGCGTAGACTCCGCTCCGCTCGGGGTCGAAGGACGCGAGATT
>JASFRE010000082.1:0-11717 GCA_050115055.1 Candidatus Eiseniibacteriota bacterium
CACCGCCGCGCCACCAGTCGCTCGCCCACCGCCGGTGCGCAGGACACGCAGCGGCGTCGGCGCCGTGGTGCGACGGTGTGCGGCGACGGCCTCGGCCGGCGCCGCGAGTCCGGCACCCGGCGTGACGAAGCGCACCCGCCCGCTGCCGAGACCGGCCGCCGCCGCCAGCTCCTCCGCCACCGCCACGTGACGCTCGCCCAGGGCGCCGCCGCTCCCGTACGGACAGCTCGCCTGATCGCGGCAGACGAGCAGCACCGCACCGGCGCCCTGCGCCAGGCAATCCAGCATCGTGTCGACAGGCACGCGCCCGACGCAGGAGACCGGAATGTGCACGAAGCCGTCTGCGGCGGGGGCGGCCGCACCGTGCCCCCTGGATGTCGCGTCGGGTCGGGCCGCCTGCGGCGCGGCGAGCGGCGAGCGCGAGCAGGCGAAGACGGCGAGCCGGTCGCGCACCGTGTCGTCCAGGATGTCGACCTCGCCACGGATCGGCGCGGCGATCGCCGGGTCACCGTCGCGCTGGTGGATCGCCCCGGTCGGGCAGGCGCCGGCACAGATCCCACAGCCCACGCAGTTCGTCGGCGCGATGCGCGCGGTCACGCTGCCCGCGCGGTCCACGGTGACGCGCGGGATCGACAACGGGCAGACCTCCTCGCAGACACCGCAGCCCCGGCAGGCCGTCTCATCGACGCTGCACACCGGGATCTCGAACGTGCGTTTCCAGAGCGTCAGCCGGCCGTCCTCCTGCACCGCCCGGATCTCGCCGGTCGGGCAGACGTGCGCGCAGGCACGACAACCGGTGCAGTCCTCGCCGTACCCGTCCGGGCGTGGTCCGACCCGCTTGTCGGCACCGCGCCCGAGCGGCGCGATGGCGGCCGGTCCCAGGTCCTGGCAGACGCGGATACAGAGCCCGCAGCGCACGCACAGATCTGGCTCCGCCTTCGGCTGGAACGGCGTCGTGTCGACGCCCTCGCTGCGCGCCAGCTCGCGCACGACCTCCGACTCGGGGCACTCGGCCAGGTAGAGCTCGAGGAGACCCCGCCTGACCTGGCGCACGCGCTCCGAGCGCGTGAAGACGACGAGCCCCCGCTCGACCGGAAAGAGGCACGCGGTCACCAGCCCCTGCCAGCCGTTCCACTCCGGGTGGGTCACCTCGACGACGCACAGCCGGCAAGCGCCGCTCGGTTCCAGCGACGGATGGTCGCACAGCGTCGGGACCTGGACTCCGGCCGAGCGCAGGGCGGCCAGCAGCATGCCACCGCCGGCCACCTCGACCGGCCTCCCATCCACGGTGATCTCGATCCGCTCGCTCATCAAACTGCATTCCCGCTAGACGTGGACGATCGACCCGAACGGGCAGGTCGCCACGCACAGGCCGCACCGGTTGCACCGCGAGACGTCGATCACGTGCAACTTCTTGAGCGCGCCGGAGATCGCCGACTCCGGACAGACATCGAGGCAGAGCGTACAGCCGGTGCAACTGGCGTCGATCTGATAGGTGACCAGGTCGCGACAGACCCCGGCCGGACAACGACGTTCCTCGATATGCGCCACGTACTCGTCCCGGAAGTGCGCGAGTGTCGACCGGACCGGGTTGGCAGCGCTCTTGCCCAGCCCACACAGCGAACCGGCATCCAGGACGGCGAACAGGGTCTCCAGCCTCTCCAGATCTTCGGGACGACCACCACCGCGGCAGATCCGTTCCAGGATTCCCCGCATCTGTGCGAGCCCGTTGCGGCAAGCGCTGCACTTGCCACAGGACTCGTCGGTCAGGAAGCTCGTGAAGTAGCGCGCGACGTCGACCATGCAGGTCGATTCGTCCATGACGATCATGCCGCCTGATCCCATCATCGACCCGGCGCCGGCCAGCGCATCGAAGTCGACCGGTAGATCGAGAAGGCTTTCCGGCACGCAGCCTCCCGACGGCCCGCCGGTCTGGACTGCCTTCAGGCGCCCGCCGTCGCGGATGCCGCCGCCGATCTCGTGGACGATCTCGCGCAGCGTCATGCCCATCGGCACCTCCACCAGCCCCGTGTTCCGCACCTTGCCGACGAGTGAGAAGATCTTGGTGCCCTTGCTGCGTTCGGTACCGACGGCGGCGAAGGCGTCCGCACCCTCCTTGATGATGAGCGGCACGTTCGCCCAGCTCTCGACGTTGTTGAGCACCGTCGGTCTGCCGTACAGGCCGGCGGTCGACGTGTGGACGTACTTGGCCCGCGGCTCGCCGATCTTGCCTTCGATCGACGCCATGAGTGCGGTGGACTCGCCGCAGACGAAGGCGCCGCCGCCGCGACTGATGCGGATCTCGTAGGAGAACCCGGAGCCGAGGATGTCACCACCCAGGAGACCGGCGCGACGCGCCTGCTCGAGTGCCACTCCGAAGTGCGCCACGGCGACCGGGTACTCGTCGCGCACGTAGATGGTCCCCTCGGCCGCCGACTCACGGCCGGCGACGGCCCAGGCGCCGATCACCATGCCCTCGATCACCGCGTGCGGGTTGCCCTCGACCAGCGCACAGTCCATGAAGGCACCCGGGTCCCCCTCGTCCGCGTTGCACAGGACGTACTTCCGATCGGCCTTGACCCGCCGGCAGCTCGCCCACTTGCGCGCGGCATGGAAGCCACCGCCACCGCGGCCACGCAGCCCGGCCCGGCGCACCTCGTCGATGACCTGCTCGGGCTCCATCTCGAACAGCGCCTGTCCGAGCGCACGGTAGCCGCCGGCGGCGACGTAGTCGGCGAGCTCGAGCGGATCGATCAGCGCGTTGGAACGCATCAGCGTGCGCCGCTGCCTGGAGTAGAACGGGATGTTGCGCTCGTGCACGATCTTCTGCCCGCTCTGCGGATCGACGTAGAGCAGATCCTCGACGATCTCGCCCTGCTCCAGGGTGCGCTCGATGATCTCGCGGGCGTGCTGTGGCTTGAGCTTCTGGTAGAAGATACCGGCCGGGCGCACGACGCAGACGAGCCCGCACTCGCAGAACCCGTGGCAGCCGTTACGCTGGATGCGCACGCGATCCTCGAGGCCCCGGTCGGAGATGACGCGCTCGAAGGCGCGGATCAGGCGGTCGGCCCCGAGCGCGCGGCAGCCGCTACCGGCGCAGATCGACAGCGTGGCGGTCTCCGCCGCGCGCGCGGCGCGCAGCGTGCTCCGCCAGCGATCCAGGGCAGCGTGGCTGGTCAGGCGCGGGATGGAGGTGCCGTGCGGCGGGAGCGCGGCGACCGGCAGCGCCGGGGACGGCGCCCCTCCAGGCATCGCGGTCGACGCCGATCCATCGCGCCCCCGGCACTCCCCGAGCGCCTTCCGGACCTTGCGCGGCGTCATCTCTCCGAACGTCGTCCCGTCCATCACCACGACCGGTCCGAGCGCGCAGCAGCCGACACAGTGAACCGTATCCAGGCTCACATCCAGATCCGGCGTCGTCTGCCCGGGCTCGATGCCAAGTTCCTCGGAGAGCTGGCGAACGACGCGGCCGGCACCGCGCACGTGGCAGGCGGTGCCGGTGCAGACATCGATCTGATGGCGGCCGCGCGGCTCGAGCGACAGGGCCTTGTAGAACGACGCGGCGGAGTAAACGCGGCTTCGCGGCACACCCAGGCGCACCGCGACGGCGTCGATCGCCTCGGCCGGCAAGTAGTTGAGACTCGCCTGCAGGTCCTGCAGGACCATGATCAGCGCGGACGGGTCGCGGGGATAGCGTTCGAGAACGGCGTCGATCGTGGGCGCGGCAGTGGACACGTGAGGTCTCCAGCACGGCGTGCCATCGCCTTCGCCACGGGATCGAAGACGATGGCAGACACGACCTTCCGGCGCGGTTCGGTCAACGACACAGCTAGTGTAGCATCTGGGATAGGCCGCGGAAGACCTAACACGTCGATTGCAGCATCTTGGCGACGATAGTTTGCATCACGCACCCTGATCGGGGGCGCGGGTGGGTCCGACGGCAGGTGTGCACGCAGGTGTCCAGGCGGCTGTGCAGGCGGCTGTGACTGCAGGTGTCCAGGCGGGTGTGCAGACGGCTTTGACTGCAGGTGTCCGGCCGGATGTGCGGGCGGGGGCGGGGCCGAACGCCCGTGCGGCCACGCCGCGCGGCGACCTCCCCGTCAACGGGGCGATCGCCGCGGCGGCGTGCCTGGAGCGGAGCGAACGTCTCAGCGCATCAGGGTACGAGCGCCAGTCCGAAGGGATTCAGCCCCACGGTCGCCTCACCCAGCAGCACCGGATTCGGATTTGCCGCGGAGATCTCGTAGAACGTCACCTTGTCCGAGGCGCCGCCCGAGTGGGTCAGGAAGAGCCGCTGGCCATTGGTGGTGATCGCGATGTTGTGCGGCACCGGATAGGGGCTGTCGGTCGCCTCCCCGACCACGACATTGCCCGACGTGTCGATGGCGAACAGGGCGTCCGTCCCGCCGCCCGGCAGGTTCGAGGTGTAGAAGGTCTTGCCGCTCCGGGTCATGTACGCACCGTGCGCCCCCGGGACCGCGATCTCGGTGACCATCTCCAGGTTGCTCCGGTTGAGCACGATGACCACGTTGCTGTTCTGGCACGGCACGTAGAGCAGGTTGTTGCGCGGGGTCAGCGACACGTGCGGGTCCTTGCCGACGGCAGCGCGTGCCACCTCCATGTAGTTGCCGGTGCTGAACTGCACGACGAAGTCATTGGGTCCCGCGACACCGATCATCGTGACGTACGCGTACTTCCCCAGGGGATCGAGGATCACGTCGTGCGGCTTGCCACCCATGGCCACCAGATCGGCGGGCATCGGCACGGTGGCGAGGATCTCGAAGGTCTGCGGGTCGATGACGGTCGTCGTGTTGTCGACGTCGTTGTTGACCCAGAGCTGGCTGTTCCGCACCGGATCGGCCCACATGTGGAAGACACCGGCACCGGTCGGCGCCGTGCGGAGGACGGCGAAGCTCTCGTCGTCGAACTCGACGACGCGATCGTTGGCCCGGTCGCCGACGAGCACGGCACCCGTGCGGCCGACGTGGACCACGTACATGGGCTCCGGAGGATTGGCACCGGCCGGGAGGTCGTACGTCCCGAGCACCTCGCCGTTCGCGGCGTCGAGCACCGAGATCGTGCCGGAACCGCGATTGGCGATCACCATCGATCCGAACTTGGGCCGCGGTGCCTGCACGGCACCTGGCGCGAACGGCGACGCCCCGGAGCCGGAATCGACTCCGGCCTCCTCGCCGCAGCCGGCGATGCCGCCGGCGATGACACCCAGAGTGAGGACCGAGGCGAATAGCCGTCGAACATTGATCTGCATCGGATGACCTCGCAAGGCTGATCGTTGCGTTTCGGGGAGCTACCGGTCGCCGGCAGCGGCACGCCCGCCTCGGCGAAGCGCGTCCGGTCCGGCGTCATGGCTGCGTCGTCGCACGCCTGCACGTTCTCCGGTGAACGCAATCTAGCTCACACCTCGAGAGGCAATCATCACGAGACCATCACGGAGATCTGCCCATCATCGTAACGATTCGCCACGGGACCGTCGCGCCCGCGCCGCGTGTCCCGCCGCCAGACGGCGGCGGCGCTCAGGCGACCTCGACCGGCCGATCCGCCGCCTTCCAGCTCAGGATCCCGCCCTTCAGGTATCGGATATCCTGGAAACCGAACTCGCGCAGGATCCTGAGGGCCCTCCGGCTACGACGCCCGGTCCGGCAGACCAGCAGGATCGGGCGGTCGCCGGGCAGTCCGTCGACACCCCTCATGATGTGCTGCAGCGGCACCGATCGAGCCCCGTGCAGGTGGCCCGTGCGGAACTCCTCCGGCTGCCTGACATCGACGATGCATGCCGCGTCGCGCTCGACCAGCGTCTCGACCTCATCGACGTTGAGCGCCCGCCAGGGCTCGATGGGCTGGTGGCGGTCGGGCGGCAGGTCGAGATCGGTCAGGTGCTTGGGCAGCGCCTGGCATTCGGCAAACACCCGTACCGTACAGTCGTGCCAGCAGCGCGCGGGATCGATCCGCTGCTCGAAGAGGAAGTCGATCGCTTCCTCCTGGTCTAGGAAGTGGTCCTCCCCCAGGAAACGCTCGAATCCGGATTGCTGCATGATCTCGCGCACGGCCGGACGCACCTGCACCAGGTAGACGTCTCCCTCCTGCTCGCGATAGGCGTGGACGACGGTCTCCAAGCACTCGATACCGGTGAAGTCGCACTGATCGACCCCGTGCATGCGCAGGAGCAGCAGGTGCTGATCGGGATGACCGGCGAGGTGCTCGAGCAGGCGGTCCTCCACGTGCTGCGTCGCACCGAAGAACAGCGACCCACGGATGCTCATGATCGCCAGCTGCGGGCAGCTGGCGCTCTCGGGTCCGGCCTCGACCAGGTGGCGGAACGTCGGATCGGGAACGACCGGAAAGACCCGCGGCGTGCTGGCGTGATAGAGGTAGGTGGCGAGCGAGAAGATGACGCCGGAGAGCACGGCGAACTCGAGCGGGAAGAGCAGCGTCGCGGCGAAGGTGATCCCCATGACGGCCGATTCCTCGCGCGAGGTCCGCAGCATCCGGCGGATTCCGGCGCGGTCGATCATGCCATTCGCCACCAGCATGATGACGCCCGCCACCGATGCGCGCGGCAGCAACGCCAGGTGCGGCGCCGCGAGCAGGCTGCCGCCCAGGATGATCAGACCGGTGAAGACGCTGGACATCTGGGTCCTCGCGCCGGACTGGTAGTTGATCGCCGAGCGCGTGAACGATCCCGAGCAGGCGTAGCCGTTCAGGAAGCCGGCGGCGATGCTGGCGAGCCCCTGCCCGACGAACTCCTGGTTGACGTCGAGACGCTGCCCGGTCTCGCGCGCGAGGGTGCGCGCGATCGACACCGCCTCGACCAGGCCGAGCAGCGCCACCGCCAGCGCACCGGTGAAGAGCTGTCGCGCCGTGCCGCCCTCGAGAAACGCCCAGGCCTGGCCGAGATCGATCGGGTGCGGGATGGCGCCGGGAATCTCGCCGATGACCGCAATGCGGGCGAGCCCCTTGCCAATGACCGCTCCGCCACCGGGTGCCGATGCGGCGCCGGCTCCGCCCAGCCAGCCGACCAGGGCGGTGGCGAGGACGAGCGCGATCAGCGACCCCGGGAGCTTGCGCGAGAAGCGATTGATGGCCACGGTCACCACGATGGCTCCCACGCCGAACAGGATCGCCGCCGGCTGTGCCTCCCCGAGTCGTCTCCAGAGACCGATCACGGTCGTGAAGGGATCGGTGGAAGGCCGCCGATCGATGCCGAGCAGCGGCGCCAGCTGGTTGAGGGCGATCAGCACGCCGGCGCCCGCCATGAAGCCGAGTAGCACGGCGCGCGACACGAAGTTGACCAGCACACCGAGACGCGCCAGGCCGAAGAGGAGACGGAAGCCACCGACCAGCACGGCGAGGATCGACGCGGCCACCAGAAACGCGGACGAGTCGAGGGCGACGATCGGTGCCAGGATCGACAGGACCAGGATGCTGGCGGCGTTGGTCGGACCGGTCGAGAGGTGCCGGGACGAGCCCCACAGGGCACCGACGCTCCCGGCCACGATCGCCGAGTAGAGGCCGTAGTGCGGTGGTAGGTTGGCGATCGCGGCGTAGGCGACCGCCTGCGGCAGGGCGACCATCGCCACGGTCATGCCGGCCAGGAGATCGGCAGGCAGATCGGCACGGCGATACTCCCTGAGGATCGTGACCGGCTGCAGGAGGTGCTGGAACCAGGCCTCGGCGAGGCGCTGGCCCAGCGGTGACGGCGTCGCGTTCCCCAGCCCGGCTTGCTCGATTCGGTACGGCATGGGCGGATAGTACACGCTCCGGGCGTCACGCAACGAGGGGCGCGCGGCCGCACCTGCGGCGCCGGCGCACGGCCGCGCCTCGACGCCCGGAGCGCCCGGATGCGCGCCCGGTCTCGCCGGCCAACGCTCCGGCTGCTCCGCCGATGCGTCCCCGGCGGCCTCCGGTCCAGAGCGGCCACGCGGTCCCTCACGGTCGGTCCCACGGCCCCCGGATGCTACAATGCGCCGGTCGCCTCCCCCCTGGCGATCGGGAGCGCTGGCCCGGCGCTCGCCGCATCCGCATGCGTCGCCAGCCAGGGGCCGGCGCACCGCATGAGCGCACGGCACGCGAGGGGACCTCGCCCGACGTGCCAGACGGCCCGCACGCCAGGACGGACCACGCCCACGATGACGGCTCAACGACGGTCAGCCAGACGGTCCGCTCGCTCCACCGCCTCGCAGCGCTCCGACGGCACCGGCCTCCTCGGCCTCCTCGAGGGTCTCTCCGACCGTGGCTGGGCGATCGCGCTCGCCGGTCTCGCCTCCGCCCATCGACTCTTCTTCCTGTTCTCCAACGACGACCGGGTGTGGCCCCTGTCGCTCTTCTACGAGGGCGATGCCGCCACGTTCTACCAGTTCGCGCGAGCCATCCTGAACGGCCGTCTGTACGACAGCGGCGTCCCGTTTCATCCGCCGGGCTTCGCCTATTTCCTGGCTGGCCTGCACTGGCTGCTGGGCGCCCCCGCCGGTGCACCCGAGGTGCCCTTCCTGGCCATCAAGTCGGTCCTCGCCATCCTGTCCGGCGGTTCCGTGGGTCTCATCTTCCTGCTCGTCCGGCCCTACCTGGGCCGCCTGGTCGCCCTCCTCACCGCCGTCCTCTGCCTCTATCACTTCGGCCTCTACGTGATCGCGGTGTCACCGGTCAGCGAAGGCACCTATCTGCTGCTGCTCCTCCTGGCGCTGCTCGTCTGGAGTCGCGGACTCGACCATCCGCTCGCCGCTCCCGGGCGCTGGCGCTGGCGCCTCGCCGCCGCCCACCCGACCTGGACCGGTCTGGGACTCGGGCTGCTGCTCGGGCTGCTGGCGCTCACCCGGGCGGAGTCGGTCCTGATTGCCGGACTCCTGGGGATCGTCGGCCTGCTCGGCTGGTGGCGGGCACGCTCGAGGCCCCCCGCCCCGGGTCGGGCGCTCATTCCGTGGCTGCTGGTCGCCGGCGGCTGGATGATCGCGGTGACACCCTGGACGATCCGCAACGCGATCCAGCTCCGCGCCGCCACCGAGCGGCTGGAGCTCGCCGAGCCTCTGCCGACCTTCGTACCGCTCACCCTGTACGGCCCCCTCAACCTGGCCCTCGCCAATCACGCCCATGCCGATGGCGCCTTCTCGCCGGTGCTCCTGAACGAGCTCGGTCGTTCCGGCCGTCTGCAACTCCAGGATCCCCAGCATCTGCGCCTCATCCTGCACGGGCACCGCGTGGCCTGGGAGTGGGTGAGCACGCATCCGGCCGACTTCGGCCGCCTGGTCCTCCGCAAGTGGTCGATCTTCTTCGCGGCGCTGAAACTGGGCTGGACGCAGTGGGACCTTCCGGGTGGACTCCACGGCCTCAGACGGGCCGTCGACCTGTTCGCGCCCCAGGCCTGGACAGCCGCCTGGATCCAGGTGCCGCTCATCCTGCTCGGCCTGCTTCTCTGCCTGCAGGCCGGCGGTGCCGCGCGACGCTGGGGCTTCCTGGTGCTGCTCCTCACCCTGGCCGGGCTGATCACGACCACCTTGTTCTACGGGTATGTCCGGCAGGGCATGCTGCTGGTGCCGTTCTGGCTCTCGACCGTGGCCGTCGCCATTCAGCGGCTGGTGGCGGCGCGACCGCGCGACCACTTGCCTCGCGCCGCCGACGCGCTGCCCCGCCGCTGGCTCCAGGGCCTGCTCGTCGTGGCGGTCGTGCTCTTCCTGGTCGAGGGCTGGGCGGCGACACGGACCCGCTCCTTCACCGCCCGCGGCCGCCAGCTGCCGGATGGCGGCGGCCTCAACCCCGACATGCCGGTCGAGATCCGCCCGTCGGCCGGGCCCTGAAGGCCGCCCCGACTGCCGGCCTCCCGGCCGGATCGAACGCCCCGGCTAGCCGCGCGTCAGCTGCCGGTACTTGATGCGGTGCGGTTGCACCGCCGCCTCGCCGAGCCGTTGCTTGCGATGCTCCTCGTACTCGGTGTAGTTGCCGTCGTACCAGCAAACGCGGCTATCGCCCTCGAAGGCGAGGATGTGGGTGGCGATGCGGTCCAGGAACCAGCGATCGTGACTGATCACGACGGCGCAGCCCGCGAAGCTCTCGAGCGCATCCTCGAGGGCCCGCATCGTGTTGACGTCGAGGTCGTTGGTCGGCTCGTCGAGCAGCAGTACATTGGCGCCCTCGCGCAGCATCCGCGCCATGAGGACGCGGTTGCGCTCGCCGCCGGAGAGCATTCCGACCTGCTTCTGCTGGTCGGCGCCGGCGAAGTTGAAGCGCGCGACGTAGGCCCGCGAGTTGACCTGCATGCCACCGAGGTCGATCGGGTCCTCGCCGTCGGTGATCGCCTGCCAGACCGTCTGCTCGGGCTGGAGGGCGGCGCGGGTCTGCTCCATGTAGGCGAGCTTGACGGTCTCGCCCAGGCCGATCGTGCCCGAATCCGGCTCTTCCTCGCCGGTGATCAGCCGGAAGAGCGTCGTCTTGCCGGCGCCGTTCGGACCGACGATGCCGATGATGCCGCCCGGCGGCAGCTTGAAACCCATGTCCTCGAACAGGAGCCGGTCACCATACGACTTCGCCACGCCGTCGGCCTCGATCACCACATCGCCGAGCCGTGGGCCCGGCGGGATGTAGATCTCGAGGTCCCGTGCACGCTGCTTCGCCTCCTGGCCGAGCATGGTCTCGTAGGCCTTGATGCGCGCCTTGGACTTGGCATGGCGCGCCTTCGGCGACATGCGCACCCACTCGAGCTCGCGTTCGAGCGTCTTCTGCCGTTCGCTCTCCTGTTTCTCCTCGACGGCGAGGCGGCGCCGCTTCTGATCGAGCCAGGAGGAGTAGTTGCCCTTCCACGGGATGCCCTCGCCGCGATCCAGCTCCAGGATCCAGCCGGCGACGTTGTCCAGGAAGTAGCGATCGTGCGTGACGGCGATCACGGTACCCGCATAGCGTTGCAGGTGCTGCTCGAGCCAGGCGACCGACTCGGCGTCCAGGTGGTTGGTCGGCTCGTCGAGCAACAGGATGTCCGGCTTCTGCAGCAGCAGCCGGCAGAGCGCCACGCGGCGCCGCTCGCCACCGGACAGCACATCGACCGGCGTCTCCCCCGGCGGGCAACGCAGGGCATCCATGGCCATCTCGAGCCGCGCGTCGAGATCCCAGCCATCGAGCGCGTCGATGCGCTCCTGGACGTCGCCCTGGCGCTCGATGAGCTCCGCCATCCTGTCCTCGGACATCGGCTCGGCCAGCGACTCGCTGATCGTCGTGAACTCGGCGAGCAACCCCACCAGCTCGGCCACACCCTCCTCGACCACCTCGCGCACCGTCTTGTGCTCGTCGACCAGCGGCTCCTGCTCCAGCAGCCCCACCGTATGCCCCGGCGACAGCACCGTCTCGCCGACGAACTCGGTATCGACACCCGCCAGGATGCGCAGCAGCGAGCTCTTGCCAGCCCCGTTCAGACCCAGCACGCCGATCTTGGCGCCGTAGAAGTACGACAGGTAGATGTCCTTGAGAACCGGCTTGCGGTCGTGGAACTTGCTGACGCCGACCATCGAGTAGATGACCTTGTCGGGCTCGTGGCTCATCGAGCTCCTCCCTCGTGAGGTGGGATCTGGGGGATCAGGACGCGCGGATCTCGAGCTCCGGGGCGGCCGGATCGGTGTTCACGACCACCAGGTCGGCCCGCTCCCGCGGCCGGCAGGCATCGAGGTACAGCTCCTGCCCGGGGACGTAGCGTACCGCGTAGCGCCGCTCGATCTCGC
>JASFRE010000083.1:0-11710 GCA_050115055.1 Candidatus Eiseniibacteriota bacterium
CTGCAGGGCGGCGTCGCCGAGGCGCGAGCGCACGAGTGCGGCGTTGCGCCCCGAGGCATGCACCCCTGCGACCCGTTCGCGCTCGAGGAGGATGATGCTCCGCTCGCCGAGCTGGTGCAGGTGATAAGCGGTGGAGGCGCCGGCGAGTCCGGCGCCGACGATGACGATCCGGGCGTCGATCACGTTGGTATCCGGTCGTGACGACCTGCTGGAACGGGGGCAGTGCGGGTTCCGGAGCGACCGACGATACCACGCACGGTTGCCCGCCGGGTCGATTTGTGGTTGGCTGGCGCGCCCGACGATGTCGCCGCGTGATCGAGCCCCGAGGAGAGACGGCGTGCACACGATCCGAGGCGCCCGGCTCCGGCCCGGCGTGACCCTCGACGACCTGCCCGGTGAGGACGACCGCGTCGCGACCGGTGGCGCCACCGACACGGGGGCAGTCGCGCGCGGCGCCGCCGGCACGGATGGCGCCGACCAGCCGGTCCTCCGCGGCGAGGCGCTCGTCATCTGGGACCCGGCGCGCCCCGGTGCCAAGCTCGACGCCATCGACACCGATCAGATCACTCCCGCCGACGATTGCGTCTCGGAGAGTCTCGAGACGCTCGACGCGCGCTGGAAGGCCGGCGCCTTCCGGCACCTGATCCCGGACTTCCGGGCGCGTGTCCACCGGGGCGAGACGTTCCTCGTCGCCGGCGCACGGTTCGCGATCGGCTCGTCGCGCGAGATGAGCCCGGCGGGACTGAAGGCGATCGCGGAGGAGGCGGGGCGCGAGCTGGTGATCGTCGCCGGCGAGGGCATGGGCGACATCTTCCGCCGCAACGCGCTCAACCTCGGGTTGCACGTCGTCGAGTGCCCCGAGGCGGTGGCCGATGCCGGGGACGGCGACCGCTTCGAGTTCGACCCGGCGTCGCGCGCGCTGACCAACCTGACGCGCGCCCGCCGCTACACGCCGCGGGCGTTGACGGAGCGCGAGGAGGAGATCCGGCGTGCCGGCGGCATCGTGGCGGTCGGCCGGCGTCTGCTGAGACGGTCGGCGGCGACCACCCCGCGCATCGAGTGGCCGGAACCGGAGGTGGCGCGGCGTCTCACGTCGACCCAGCAGATCCTCTGGGCACACCGCGTCGAGCCCGACGCGGGCGTCGAGCCGGGGACGACGCTCCGCGTCCACGCCGACCTGCTGCCGGCCTCGGACGGCACCGCGCCCTTCGCCATCCACACCTTCGAGCGCATCACCGGCGGCGATACGCTGGCACCGCGCCAGGCGGCCATCGTCGCCGATCACTTCGTCTTCACCGGGCGCCAGGCCGACGCGCGCCAGACGGCGATCTCGCGCGACTTCGCCGCCCGGCACGGCATCGAGCGGCCCTACCTCGCCGAGCCCGGCGAGGGCATCTTCCACTTCTACCTGCCGGAGCAGGGACTCGTCCTGCCGGGGCAGGTGATCGCGGGTGCCGACTCGCACAGCCGCGCCTACGGGGCCTACGGCGCCGTCGGCATCGGCGTCGGCTCGACCGCGCTCGGCTTCGGCTGGGCGACCGGGCAGGTCTTCGTCACGGTGCCCGAGCAGCGGCGCGTCGTGCTGCACGGCCACCTGCAGCCCTGGGTGAGCGGCAAGGACGTGGTGCTCGAGCTGCTCCGGCGCTGGGGGAGCGCGCAGGCGGGGCGCATGTCGGTCGAGCTCGTCGATCGCGACGGCTCGCTGCCGATCGCCTATCGCAACACGATCGCCAACATGATGGCGGAGGCGGAGGCGCTGAACGGTCTCTTCGCCCCCGACGCGGTGACCCGCGCCTGGTACGCGGCGCGCGGCGTGACGGTCTTCCCCTACCCGCCGGTGGCGCCGGGGGAGGAGGCGACCTACGCCGCCGACGAGTCGCTCGACCTCGAGGAGATCGTGCCGATGATCGCGCGCCCGTTCAGTCCATCGCGCGCGGTGCCGGCCGCCGAGCTGGCGGCGGAGCGGCTCGGATTCGACAAGGCGCTCATCGGTTCCTGCACCAACGGCAGCTACGAGGACCTGCTGCAGGCGGCGCTGGTGCTGCGGGCCGCCCGGTTCCAGGGGGCGGCGCGCGCCGTGCGCGAGCTCGTCGTCTTCCCCGGCTCGCTGGGTGTCAAGCAGCGCATCGAGCTTCCCGATCCGCGACTCGACGGCGACTCGGTCGCCGGCGTCCTGCGCGCGGCCGGGGCGGCGATCCGCGACTCCTGGTGCGGGCCGTGCTTCGGCCAGGGTCCCGACGCGCTGCGGCGCGGACAGCGGGCCATCACCACCTTCAACCGCAACTGGCAGAACCGCATGGGGGTCGGCGGCGAGGGCTACCTGGCGAGCCCGGCGGTGGTGGCCGCATCGGCCGTGCTGGGCTACATGGCGGCGCCGGATGCACTGGGAATCGCATGGGACGCCGAACGCTTCGCGGTCTGAATGCCACGCGTCGGACCGTCGGGATGCGGCGCATCGCGGCGGCGCTGGTCGGCGTGGCGCTCGTCACCTACGCGGGCGTCTCCTACTACCTCGCCGCGAGCCTGACCCGGGTCGACCGCGAGGTGGCGGAGACGACGCCGGCCAGCCGTGGTCTGGCGTACGACGACGTCTCCTTCCCGGCGCGCGGCGACGACATCACGCTGAGCGGCTGGCTCGTCCCCGGCGGCGTTCCGGCGGCTGCACCGGACCGTGCCGCCGCGCCTGCCGCGCCCGCCGCGCCCGCCGCGCCTGCCGCGCCCGCCGCGGTCATCTTCGTCCACGGCATCCAGGTCAACCGGGCCGCCGACCACGCCCTCGATCTCGCCGCCGCGCTGGTGTCGCGCGGCTTCACGGTGCTGCTCTTCGACCTGCGCGGGCATGGCCGTTCGACGGGCGAGTCGGTGTCGGGTGGCGATCACGAGCGCACCGACGTGCTCGGCGCGGTCGACTTCCTCCTGGCGCGCGGCCTCGAGCCCGGACGGATCGGCCTGCTCGGCAACTCGATGGGCGGCGCCATCGCGATCCTCGCGGCCGCCGAGGAACCGGCGATCGGCGCGGTGGTGGCCGATAGCCCGTTCGCCGATGTCGCCGACATGATCCCGCTCGAGGGGGAGCGGGTCACCGGTCTGCCGGCGCCCCTGATCGCGGGCTTCCTGCCGGGAATGCGACTCGTCGCACGGCTCGTCTTCGACATCGACCTGGATGCCATCGCCCCGGAGCGCGCCGCGGCCGGGCTCGACATGCCGCTGCTCGTCATCCACGGGACGGGCGACACGCGGATCCCGACCGCGCACGGGCGCCGCATCGCCGACGCCCACCCGGGCAGTGTGCTGTGGCTGGTGGAGGGCGTCGATCACGTCGGCGCCTTCGAGGCCGACCCGGCGGCCTACGTGGAACGGGTGGTGGCGTTCTTCGAGCAGGCGCTCCGAGCGCCCTGATCGCGTCCGATCGCGCCGCTGCCGGCCGCTCACGCCGGTCAGCCGCGCGTGGCGCGCTCCAGCTTGCGGACCGCCATCGCCACCGTGCTGACCGGCACCGCGACCCGCACGTCGTCATCCTCCGTGTGGACCTCGACGACGATGCGTCCCTGTCGCTTGGCGACCTGCACGCGCTCGTCCCCATCGGTCACCTGCACGAGCACGCAGTCGGGAAGTCGCTCGAGCTCGCGCTGTGCGGCGCGCACCGCCGGCATCCAGCGTGCGACGTCGGCGTCGCCGCACATCTCGCGGAACGCGGTGGACGGGACCACGGCGAGGGCCGTCTGGACGAGGGCGGCGGGCACCGTGAAGGCGAGGTCGACCCCGTCCGGGCCCTGTTCCCGGACGCTCACCTCGATGTTGCCGGCGCGGAAGGCGGAGAAGCCGAACGCCCCGACGACCGTCAGGCAGACGACGAGCGTGATCCAGAGGAAGGCATCGCCCGACGGCATCCGCCGGCGCGCCGGGGTGGGCGTCGACGGGAAGGATGCGCCGGTTGCGGCGGGCTGATCGGTGGTCATGGCTTCGCTCTCCGTGGTCGGTGCCTACATCTCGTGATCGGCGTCGTCATCGAGATCGAGCGACTGCTCGTCGATCCAGATGCGGACGCGGGAGTCGCCGTCGTCGACGGTGACGAGCTCCATCTGCCCGAGGCTGTCGAGCGCCTCGATGCCGGCCGCGAGGTCGATCTCGTCGCCGTGGCCGGCCAGCATCGCCTCGACCACGACCATCGGGATGCGCACACGGACCACCTCGGAGGCATCGTCCCAGGCATCGCGCTCCTCGACCTGGACATGCAGGAAGTCGTCCTGCTTGGCGACCCGCACGCGCTCGTCGTGCGACTCGATGCGCGCGTACTCGCCGTCGGCAGCGTCGCGCACCGCCTCGAGCATGGCGCGGAGGTCGGCGGCATCGAGATCCTCGTTGCCGAGCTGGACCCGGCCGTGCTGGAAGGCCTCGGTCTCGATCGCCGGCAGGATCGCCTGGATCATCTTGAGCGGCAGCTGGACGCGGACGCGCTCACCATGGCGACCGCTCTCGTCGACGCGGACGTGGAGCCAGCGGTCGCCGGCCGAGGCGGCCGTCACCCAGCCGGCGACGGCGAGGACCGTGAGGCAGAAGAGGGTTCGGCGCATCATCATGATTCCTCCGGGCATTCCGTGATGTCTCCCGCGCACTCGATCGCGAGGCGATCCGGCGGTGCTGGGTGGGGCTCGGAGGAAGTTACGCAGCGGTCGGGGGAGAGGTTGCGTGGCCCCGGCGGTTGGCGGACGGGCGGTTGGCGGACAGGCGGGTGGCGGACAGGCGGTTGGCGGACGGCGGAGGGGCGGCGGACGGGCTGCGGCAGGAAGGGGAAGGCAGGAAGGCGGAGGCCCCACGGCCGGACGCCGGGGGCGCCGCGGCCGGACGCCCGGGCGACATCGGCAGGGGCGCCGGCAAGGCCAACGGGGCGATGCGCCGCCACGCATCGCCCCGTTGCTTCGCCCCTCGCTGTCGAGGCTTCTGCCGGGCCGCCGATCACGCCCCTGACCGGCGACCGGCCTGCTGGACGTCCTCCGGTCCCCGATCCCTGCGACCGGGGCCCGTCTCCGGGTCTCTCAGTCCCGCGTCCCGGAGCCGTCCGGTGACGACGGCTGCCGCGACGGTAGATCGAAGCGGACCTCGTGTCCGTTCGACTTCTTCGGACGCTTGAGGACCATCTCCTCGTAGTACTCGCGCGCCACGCTGGCGATGCGCGCGTCGTCGGTCGCCTGTGCCGCCCGTTCCTCGCCGGTGGCGCGTGCCCGCTTGCGGGCGAGGAGGCGCTCCTGGTGCGCGAAGTGGGCGACGTCGTCCGCCAGCTCGCGACCGCGGCTGGCGTCCTCCTGGTTGATCTCGAGCGCATGCTCGACGTCCGGCAGGTCGACCTCGTGGTTGCCCGCGTAGACCCGGTGCTTGCCGTGGTCCCTGAACCACTCGGCGACGGTGGCGTTCTTGTACATGTGCTCGAGGATGTTCCGCCAGCCGATGCCGGTGTTGTAGGCGCAGAAGGAGATCTCACCCTCCTGCGTGCCGTAGGGAATCACGCACATCTCGGTGCGCCGGAAGTCGTAGTTGAACAGATCCTGGAACCACATGCCGGCGATGAACAGGAAGTTCCAGGGGTCCTTGCGGCGCTCCCAGGCGCCGTCCGGCGTTACCGAGCCGTAGTCGTGGCCCGAGAGCCCGAAGGTCTTGTCGAACTTCTTCAGGATGTCGAAGAGCGTCAGGCTCGGCGGCGCCCCGTAGGGGTTGTAGTTCTTGAGCAGCGCCAGCGCCATCATGAGGTTCGAGAACCGCTTGCTGCGCGCCTGGTCATTCACCTTGGTGGTGTCGGCCAGGAGCTGAGGCACGTTCAGGAACTCGGGGACCGGCGCGAACTCCTTGGTGTTCTTGTTGACCATGACGGCGGTGCCGATGCCGCAGTTGGGATGGCAGCCGCAGCTCGTCTGCCCCCAGTCGGCCTCCGGCCCGTGCGACAGGTCGGCGAAGTCGGCGAAGGTCTGGAAGGCCGAGATCGGGAACCAGTCACGACGCGGCTCGGTGATGCCCACCTGCCGCTTCACGTCGTAGGCCATGTGCGACAGCGTGTAGCGCTGGCGCAGGCGACGCTCCTCGGTGACCGCCTCGTCGCGACCGGTGAAGGAGACCGGCTGGAAGGCGATGAAGGCGATCTTCTTGGGATTGTCGAGCGCGAAGCGGATGATCGGGCCGACCTGGTCGTTGTTCAGGTTGTTGACCAGCGTCGTCACCAGCACGATCTGGACGCCGGCCTCGTAGAGGTTGTGGATCGCCTTCAGCTTGACGTCGAACAGATTCGAGATGTGGCGGTGGCTATTGGCCTCGTTGCCGACCCCGTCGAACTGCAGGTAGACGAAGCGGAGGCCCGCGTCGGCCGCCGCCTTGGCGAACTCCGGGTCCTGTGCGAAGCGGATGCCGTTGGTTGCCGCCTGCACGCTGTTGTAGCCGATGTCGCGCGCGTACTTGACCGCCTGGATGAAGTAGGGCGAGATCGTCGGCTCGCCACCGGAGAACTGCACCGACATCTGGCGCCGCGGCTTGATCTTGAGCGCGTTGTCGAGGATCTCCTTGATGTCGTCCCACTGGAGCTCGTGCACGAAGCCGACCTGATTGGCGTCCATGAAGCACGGGTCGCACATCATGTTGCAGCGATTGGTCAGGTCGACGGTCAGCACCGAGCCGCGCCCGTACTTGACGGTGCTCGAACCGTGGCGGTGCAGGTCCTCGTCGGAGTGGGCGCGGATGTCGCGACCCGGGAAGTTGGCCTCGATGTGCTCGAGGAACTCGGAGTCGATGGCGATGATGTCCTCGCAGCGACCGTGCTCCGGGCACTCCTTGATCATCCAGACCTGGCCATCGCGCTCGACGATCTGCGCCTTCACCTCGCCGATCTTCTCGTGCATCAGGTCCTTGTAGTCGCGCTCGCCGGCGATGATCGCCTCGCGTGCCTCGATGACGCACTGCGGGCAGAGCGAGTCGGTCTCGCGCGGCCAGCCGAGCTTCGGCATCGAGCGCTCCCAGGACTTGAGGAGCGGCTTGTCCGACCACTTCGGCGTGAACGACGGCCGCGGCCGGCTGCGCGTGAAGAAGTGGATCGTATCGAAGACGACCGCCGCCAGGCGGGACATCAGGAAGTCGACGAAACGCAGCACGTGGCGGCCGGCGCCCACGCGCACACGGCTGTTCACGTCGGCTTTCGGGGCCGGATCGATCAGGGCCGAGATGTCGAAGTGCTCGCGGATCGTCCGGATCTTCTCGTCCGAGACATCCGCGGCACCGAGTCGCGTCGCGCCGGCGCTGGCGGGCGCCTGGGCGTGAGCCGTGCCGTTGCCATTCCCCCGGCCGTTGCCGTTGCCCCGGCCGCTGCCATGACCGTCACCGTGGCCATGGCCGTTGCCGTTGCCGGGGCTGGCGGCCGGCGCGTTGCCCGCAGCATGGGCCGGCGCGCCGGTGGGTGGCACGAGCGGCGTCGCGGGCGGCTCGCTGTTCCGCGTCGCGACGTCGGTGTCAACCGTACTCATCGACTGTTCCTCCCGCGAGCCGGGGCCCTCGTCGAGGGGCGTAGCGGGGCGTCTCGGTGGCGCCTCGACTCGCATCTCTGGGACACTGTGTGTCTCCTGGCAATTGCGCGACCCCGCGCGGTCAGTCCGCGCTCGCAGTCGCTCGTTCGCGTCGTCGGGTCTGCTGCCGGAGCTGGCGATGCAGACCGCTGGTCGGTCCCTGGCGTTGCGCGGCCGCCTGCCAGAACAGGGTCGGCAAGCTGCGCAGGAAGCCTCGCGGTTCGTACAGCACCTCGACCTCACCGCGGCACGAGTACCAGCAGTCCTGGCACGTGTTGGCGGCGTGGGCGGCACGCAGGCGGTCGAGGACCTGCTTCATCGAGTCGGTCCGGAGGTTGCCGCAGGGCTCGGTCTCGTTGTACTCGACGCATTTCGAGACCACCATCCGGTTGTCGATGTTGAACATCGCCTTGCCGGCGATGCACCCGGGCACGCCACCGTTGGCGGCCTCGTCGAAGCGCTGGATGTACTCGCGATTCGAGTGAAACGTCTTCGGGTAACGCGCCTTGAGGTCCCTCAGGATCTCCGACGCACCGGCGAGATGACGCATGCCGTCATCGCCGGTCTTCATGGTCGAGTAGGGCTGGATCTGCCACCAGACGCCGAGTTCGTGCGCGAGCTGGCAGAGGCCCTCGAGCTGATCGAGGTTGTCGTTGGTCAGCACCGACATGAGCTGGATGCGCTGGTGCGACGGATCGGTGCGCGCGTCGAGGAGCTGCTCGATGGCCTGCACGGCGCGCTCGAAGGCGTACTTGACCCCGCGATGGCGGGCATGGCGCTCCGAGTCGGCGTAGTCGATCGACACCGAGCAGCCCCAGAGGCCGCTCTCCCAGAGCTGCCTGGCACGCCGCGGCGTCATGCCGGCACCGGCCGTGGTCAGGAACGGGAAGTGCTTCTCGGCGATGATCGCGATGATCTCGTGCAGGTCGGGACGCAGCAGGGGCTCGCCGCCGGCCAGCGACACGATCAGCGAGCCCATCTCGGCCAGCTTCTCCGAGCCGATGCGGAAGTCCTCGAGCGCGTTCTCCTCGTGCGGCTTGAAGTCGTTCTTCCAGTAGTTGCAGAACGAGCACGCGTAGTTGCAGTTGTAGGTGACCTGCCAGGTGACCCAGATCGGCTTGCCGGAGAAGAAGGCCTTGACGAGCCCCGCCTTCTTGGCGAGATGACCGCGCGTGTCGCTGGCGTCGGTGCCGCCCGGCGCACCGGTGGGAGCGTCGTCGGCCAGCATCTCGTGAGCGATCGACGGGAGTCCCGGCGGGGGACAGGGCGGACTGCCCGATCGCCCGCCTGGACCGCTCATCGACTGCCATGCTTCGTGGTGGTTCGGTGTGCTCACGGACCCCTCGCCGCCCGGTTGCGGTCCATGACTGGGCCACCGACCCCGGGTCCCCACCGGATGGACCGGTGCCGCCGGCCTGCGAGCGGGAGGTGGGGTGGAGCGTGGACCAGCCGGGGAGCTCGAATCGACCCTTGACCGCCCGTATCATCGCCGAAAGCCGTTGTCGAGCAAGCAGTTGTGGTCGAACTGCCCGATTGCCGCGGTGAGCGGTTGCCTGGCACAGCGAACGGGATGGGGCGGCGGCGCTGGCGGGGCCCAGGTGGCGCCAAAGCTCAAATCTGATTGTTAGCTTCCGGCGGGCCCGACGCCTCGCGCCTTGCCATGAACGGCAGGACCGCCAGGCAGATCATGCCGAAGGCGGCATCGACCAGCAGCGTGCTCGGGTAGCCGAAGCGCTCGATCCACCAGCCTTGCCAGCGCGCGCTGTAGGCGATGACCCCGTTCAGGAGCGCCATGTAGGCGGTGAACTGCGTCGCCGCCACCGCCGGCTCGGTGACGTCCATGAAGAGCGCCGTCCGCGTGCCGTACATGAGGCCGTTCAGCCAGGCGTAGACCAGGGTCGCCATCCAGAAGGCGGTGATCAGCGCCGCCGGCGCCAGCGGTCGCGCCGGGTCCTGGACGTCGACCGGCATGATCCAGCCGTGGCTCCTGAGCACGCCGGCCAGCCAGACCACGGGGATGGCCATCAGCACGATGTACACGGCCAGCATGCGGCGGCGTCCGAAGCGATCGGACAGCATGCCGCCGACGACGCAGCCACCGGCGGCGGTGACCGCCGACCAGAAGCTGAGGGTGGCGATGGCCGCGTCGGTGAGACCGATCTCGACCGCCAGGTTGGACTGCAGGGCCAGGCCGAGCGACATGGCGCCGGCCGGTAGGAGCGCGAAGACCAGCCCCGCCCGCGCCGGTCCGGAGAGGAACATGGCGCGGCCGGCCTCGACCAGGAAGCCGCGGACCTCGGCACCGACCGCCGTGAGCCGCGACCCGGCGACCGCGAACGGTCGCTCGCTGCGCGGCTCGCGCAACGGCAGCGCGACGAGCAACGTCACCGAGAGGATGCACGAGGCCACGAAGACGACGCTGCCCTGGAAGCTCAGCGAGTCCATCAGGAACAGCACCGCCGAGCCGCCGACCGTCTGGCCGAGGTAGGCGGCGGCGAACATGACGCCGTTGGCGAGGCCGCGCTCGTGCTCGCGCAGCACGCTGACCGCCAGCGCATCGATGGCCACGTCCTGCGTGGCGCCGAAGATGTTGTGGGCGAGCAGCAGGATCGTGAACACGTGGAGCTGTGCCGGCAGGTCGACACCGACCGTCGACAGGAGCGTCAGCACCATCATGCACTGGGCACCGACGATCCACAGCCGGCGCCGCCCGAGCCGGTCGGAGGAGAAGACGTCGACGACCGGGCCCATCACGAACTTGAACGACCATGGCAGGTAGAACGAGCCGATGAAGGCGCCGATCGCCTCGGGGCCGACGCCCTGACGCCGGAGCTGGGTGGCGACGGCGACGGCGACGAAGCCGAGCGGAATGCCCTCGGTCAGGTAGAGGAAGAAGAAGGCGGTGAGCCGTCCCGCCTTCGACGCGAGCAGGTTCGGGAGTCGCATGCCGGCCTCCCCGCGCCGTCAGACGGCGGCCAGCCGCTGCCGGACCAGCGCCTCGAGGCCGCCCGCCAGCACCAGGTCCTGGGCCGCCGTGCCGAGCGGCTGGATCGCATAGGCCACGCCGTCCAGCATGGCGCGGGCGTGGGCGAAGTCGATGGTGAGCTCGAGACCGGTGCGCCGGGTCGGCAGCTGCTCCGCCCCGAAGCGCCGCCTGAGCTCCTCGACCAGCGCCCCGCACTCGATGCAGATGTAGCCGTTGTTGAAGGCGTTGCGCTTGTAGGTCTCCGAGAACGAGCCGGCGACGATGAGGCGGATGCCCCGGTACTTGAGACTGGTGGCGGCCTGCTCGCGTGAGGAACCGGTGCCGAAGTTGTAGCCGCTGACCAGGATGTCGCCGTCGCGCGCCTTCTCCTGAAACTCCGGATCGTAGTTGCGCATGGCGTGCGTGGCCATCTGCTCGGGCGTCAGGTCGTCGCGATAGGTGACGTCCTTGCCGTAGATGCCGTCCGTGTTCAGGTTGTCGGTGTCGACGAGGAGGATCTCCCCGGACACCGTCGCCGGGAAGCCGGGCCGGATGGCGACCGTCGCCCCCTCGCTGGTCGGCGTGGGGCCGGGCTCGAGGGTGGCGACGGGCGTCGGCTCGCCGCCCTCGGTCGCGTCGGCCGGCGCGGTCGTTGTCGCCGACGCGGCCGTTGCCACCGACGCGGCCGTTGCCGCCGACGCGGCCGCCGCGTCGCCGGGCTCGATGCCGGCATCGGTGATGTGACCGGCGACGGCGCTGGCCGCCACCACCGCCGGGCTCGCCAGGTAGGCGCGGGCCGATCGCGCCCCCATGCGGCCCTTGAAGTTGCGGTTGGTGGCGCTGATCCCGACCTCGTTCTCGCCCAGTGTGCCGGCGCCGAGGCCGATACATGGGCCGCAGCCGGGAGGCAGCGGTCGCGCCCCGGCATCGACGAGCACCTGCCAGTCGCCGCGCCGCTTCACCTCGGCCTCGACCTCCGAGGAGGCGGCGGCGATGTAGAACTCGACGCCCGGCGCCACCTGGCGCCCGCGCAGCACGCGCGCGGCCTGGCTGAAGTCGTCCGCCCGCCCGTTGACGCACGACAGGAGGTAGGCCTTGTGGATCGTGACCGGCCTGGCGCGCAGCTCCGACACGGGAGTCATCACCTTGACGTGGTCGGGTCCCGACACCGACGGCTCGACCCGCGACAGGTCGAGGGTGATCGTCT